>JAZSGB010000006.1:0-49680 GCA_045532505.1 Acutalibacteraceae bacterium
TATTGTCTTCCTAAGACCGCTTGGCCTCCGACTTAAAGAAGTTCGCTCTGCATGGTTGATTTCTGAACGAAGTTATGGCATCAGCATTATTTTCAAAGATAAAAAAGCAGTTCGCTTCCGTATGGATTGTGAAAATGCTGAAGCGGCAAAAAAGCTGATTCTGTCGCATTGTTCCATTACAGAACATAGAGGCATGATATGAATAATCTTCTGCTGTCAATATAGGACACACCAATTTGCAAAAATATTTACATCAAAATAGCGGTGTGGTATAATAAAAATAAAGTGAGGTGTTTTTATGAGCAAAAAAGGAATAGAAGTTGCGGCGAAAAAACTTGAAGAATATTATGCACAGTTTCCGGATTGGTACTGGAAGTATGGTTTACACGATGCAATAATCCTCTCTGTTTGTGAATTGGAATTAGCACCTGATTGGAAAGAAAAGCATCCCAAAAGAAATTGCTTGGAAATTCTGCTGGATAGCAAAAACGCCTTATGCGAAACAAATATAAAAAGAATCTCATTATATAACTATCGTATCACAGATATGAAAATGAATGCTACAGAGCCTATTACACTTGAAACATTTCAAGATGTATATTGGTTGGGAGATAGCATTGAACAGTTGAATGATGGTCTGTATTTATTAGGCATTGAGTGCACCGATTGTCGCAGCAATCTTATAAGTATTACTGTAAAATTCGAAGCAGTAGAAATTGAAAGAAAATAAAGCGAAAGGTAGGCGGTTATCACCACCTACCTATTTACATTATGGTAGTTATCCAATAAATTAACCCATAAATAGCGCTGGCAAGTGTGCCGTATACAATTACAGGCCCTGCAAGGTTAAATATTTTTGCACCTACGCCTAATACAAACCCCTCTGCTTTGAACTCAATAGCAGGCGAAACCATTGAATTTGCAAAGCCTGTAATGGGTACTGCCGTACCTGCACCTGCGTGTTTGCCTATTTTATCAAATATTCCTGAGCCTGTAAGTATTGCTGTTATTACAATCAAGGTTCCCGAAACTGCAAGCTTTACCTCATCCTCATTTAGTGTGGTTGTGCTGTACAGCATTTTTAATAATTCGCCAAAGCAGCAAACTCCACCACCAAAAATAAAAGCCTTTGAGCAATTCTTTAGTATAGGCGATTTAGGTGTTGTTCGGTGTACTAATTGTTTATATTGATTTTTATCCAAAGCTATCCCTCGTAAAAGTTGAATTTTTAATATTATTTTTACACTTATAAGCCAAATATACATTGATTATTTTTAAAAAATACTGTATAATTAATGTAGTTCCTGACACAAAGGAGTTTTCCTGACTGAAAGGTACGGCTATACGTAACTTATTTGTATCACTATAAGTGTTTTTTGCCGCACCTTTTATAGGTGTGTTTTTTTATTGGAGGCGATTGCGTGAGTTCAAGAGTTGGTGTTATAAGCATAATTGTTGAGAGTGGCGATTCTGTTGAAAAGCTCAATTCCATTCTTCACACGTACGGCGAGTATATTATCGGCAGAATGGGTATTCCCTACAGAGAAAAGGGTATTAGCATTATAAGCATCGCTATAGATGCCCCACAGGATATTATTTCAACCATAAGCGGTAAAATAGGTAACCTGAAGGGCATCAGCGCAAAAACCGTGCTTTCCAATATTAAAAGCGATGAATAAGCATCTTTTGGAATTAATAAATAAGCTTTGCTCTACACATTCATTAAGTGTAGAAGAATATGAAGAGCTGCTGCAAGGCAGAACACCCGAAATACAAGCTTACCTTGCCCAAAAGGCTTTAGAGCTGAGGCGTCAGGTTTACGGAAATTCAGTTTACATAAGAGGGCTTGTAGAAATAAGCAATATTTGTAAAAATAATTGCCTGTACTGTGGAATAAGGGCGCAAAATATTCATTGTGAGCGCTACAGGCTAAGCCCCCAACAGATTTTTGAATGCTGTGAGCAGGGCTATAAAATCGGCTTTCGTACCTTTGTTTTGCAGGGTGGTGAGGATGGCTTTTTTACAGATGAAATTCTTTGTGAATTAATTATAAAAATTAAAAGTCATTTCCCTGATTGTGCAATCACACTTTCTTTAGGTGAACGCTCAAAACAAAGCTATCAAGCACTTTTTGATGCAGGGGCAGATAGATATTTATTGCGCCACGAGGCTGTAAATGAGGAGATTTATTCTAAGCTTCATCCAACTAACCTAAGCATTAAAAACAGGCTTCAATGCCTTAATAACATAAAAGAAATCGGTTATCAGGTGGGCTGTGGGTTTATGGTAGGCGCTCCTTATCAGACAATGCGCCACATTGCAGAGGATTTAAAATTTATAGAAGAATTTAAACCCCATATGTGTGGTATAGGTCCGTTTGTGCCTCATAAAAATACAATTTTTAAAGCTGAAAGCACAGGCAGTGTAGAGCTTACCTGTTACCTGCTCTCAATAATTCGTATAATGCACCCCAATATACTTTTACCTGCAACAACTGCATTAGGCACTGTGCAGGAGGGTGGCAGAGAAAAAGGCATTTTAGCAGGCGCAAATGTTATAATGCCTAATCTTTCCCCGGTAACGGTAAGAGATAAATATGAGCTGTACAACAATAAGCTCCACACGGGGGCAGAAAGTGCAGAGAATATAGAAATTTTAAATAACAGGCTTCGTGAAATCGGCTTTGAAATAGAGATAACACGTGGCGATATAAAAGGAGAATAATTATGGCAGTTTATAATCCAAAATCATTAAAGGCAGAAGAATTTATTAACGATGGTGAAATCCTCGAAACAATACAGTATGCCGAGGCAAATAAGAATAACTATGAGCTTATAGAAGAAATTTTACAAAAGGCACAGCCTAAAAAGGTAGGCAACGGCTATCAGTGCACAGGCCTTACACATCGTGATGCTGCAGTGCTCCTTGCTTGCGATGACCCGAAAATAATTGAAAAGTTATATGCCCTTGCAAACGATATTAAGCAAAAATTCTATGGTAACAGAATTGTTATGTTTGCACCCTTGTATCTTTCCAACTACTGCGTAAACGGCTGTGTTTATTGTCCGTATCATATGAAAAATAAGCATATTGTCAGAAAAAAGCTTACCCAGGAAGAGGTCAGGGCAGAGGTTATTGCTTTGCAGGATATGGGGCATAAGCGCCTTGCTATTGAAGCAGGTGAGGACCCTAAAAATAACCCGATTGAGTATATTCTTGAGTGTATTAAAACAATTTACAGCGTTAACCACAAAAACGGTGCAATTCGCCGTGTAAATGTAAATATTGCTGCAACTACTGTAGAAAATTACCGTAAGCTTAAAGAGGCAGGTATAGGTACATATATCCTTTTCCAGGAAACATACCATAAAGAAAGCTACTTAGAGCTTCACCCAACAGGACCAAAGCACGATTATGACTACCACACCGAGGCTATGGACAGAGCTATGGAGGGTGGTATTGATGATGTTGGCTTTGGTGTGCTTTTCGGTTTGGAAAAGTATATGTATGAGTTTGTAGGCCTTCTTATGCATGCCGAGCACCTTGAGGCTGTGCACGGCGTCGGACCACACACTATAAGCGTACCACGTATTAAAAGAGCAGATGATATTGACCCAACAGTATTTGATAATGGCTTAAGCGACGATATGTTCAAAAAGATTATTGCTTGTATTCGCATTGCTGTTCCTTATACAGGTATGATTATTTCTACACGTGAAAGTGAAAAGGTCAGGGGCGAGGTGCTCCATATGGGTATTTCACAAATAAGTGGTGCATCCCGTACATCTGTTGGTGGCTATACTGAGGAAGAAAGGCCACACGATTCCGAACAATTCGATGTTTCCGACCAACGTACTCTTGATGAGGTTGTGCGTTGGCTTATGGAAAACGGCCATATTCCTTCATTTTGTACAGCCTGCTACCGTGAGGGCAGAACAGGTGATAGATTTATGAGCCTTTGCAAAAACGGTCAGATTCTCAACTGCTGTCATCCGAACGCACTTATGACTCTTACTGAGTTTTTAGTAGACTACGCATCTGAAGAAACAAAGCAGGTAGGCTACAGACTTATTGATGCAGAGCTTGAAAAAATTCCGACCGAAAAGGTAAAGGCAATTGCAAAGCAAAATATTGAGGATATTAAGAACTCAAATCGCAGAGATTTCAGATTTTAATTATTGCAGGAGGAGCTTATGAGCTTAAATTCTACCGTTTCAGCTGAAAGAGTTCATATTGGCTTTTTCGGCTTACGCAATGCAGGTAAATCAAGCGTTGTAAATGCAGTTGTAGGGCAGAGCCTTGCAGTTGTTTCCGATGTGAAAGGTACAACCACAGACCCTGTAAAAAAAGCAATGGAGCTTTTGCCTATAGGTCCTGTTGTTATTATTGATACCCCCGGTGTTGATGATGAGGGGGAGCTTGGTGAAAAGCGTGTTGAAAAAACACTTGAAATTCTTGCAAAAACAGATGTTGCTGTGCTTGTTGTAGATTCAGCAATCGGTAAACAGCCTAAGGATGAGGAAATGATTTCTCATTTTGAAAACAGAAGGGTTCCGTATATTGTTGTTTACAACAAGGTCGATTTACTTGATTCCCAAGCAGTATTAAAGGATAATGAAATTTTTGTCAGTGCAACCCAAGGTACAGGCATAAATGAGCTTAAAGAAAAAATCGGTGCATTAGCAAAGCAAAATGCACATACAAAGGTGGTTGTTTCTGATTTAATCAGTAAAGGGGATATTGTTGTATTATGTATCCCTATAGATGAATCTGCACCTAAGGGCAGAATTATATTGCCACAGCAAATGACAATTAGAGATATACTCGATAAAGGTGCAGTTTCTGTCTGCTGCCAGCCCGAGGAGCTTGCTGCAACGCTTGATACTCTTAAAGGCAAGGCTTCCCTTGTTATTACAGATTCTCAAATATTCGGCAAGGTATCAAAAATAGTACCCGAAAATATTTTACTTACCTCATTTTCTATCTTAATGGCAAGGTATAAGGGCGAGCTTAATGCTCTTGTTGAGGGCGCAAATGCCCTTAAAAGCTTAAAGAATGGCGATAAGGTTTTAATCAGTGAGGGATGTACACACCACCGTCAATGTAATGATATTGGCACGGTGAAAATACCCGGTTGGATTCGTGAATATACAGGGGTTGAGCCTGTTTTTGAGTTTACCTCGGGTGGTGAATTTCCAAAGGATTTAAGTAAATATTCCCTTGTGGTGCATTGTGGGGGCTGTATGCTTAACGAAAAGGAAATGAAGCATAGGTTAGAAACGGCATCACAGCAGGGCGTTCCTGTTGTTAACTACGGCATTGCTATTGCTCAAATGAACGGAATTCTGCAAAGAAGTCTTGAAGTATTTAATAACTACTAAATCAATAACAACAAGGGGGTAGAGTAAAAAAACTCTGCCCCCTTTGCGCGAAAAAATAATTTACAGACTTTATAACAATACTTTAACAAATTCCTTGTTGCTTTTGTACATTGTTAATTTTAATTTGCTATGCTAAAATTAAAGTGCAGTATGGAAATCGTTGTATTATTAAAGTGAGGTCTTTTTTATGAAACGGTTACTCTCCGTTGTATTAGCAGTTGTTTTATTATTAGGTACGCTGTGTGTAAGTGCAAGCGCTGCTCAAAGCCTTGTTTTAGGTGATATTAACAGCGATGGCGTTGTAAGCACATACGATGTTCAGAGGGTGCTTTTAAAAATATCGGGTAAAGCCCTGCCTTCCGAAACAGCCGTGCTTGCCGATTATGATTTTAACGGTAGTGTAAATAATACAGATGCTTATTCTGTTTTAAAATGCGCAGCAGGTATTATATTGCCGCAAACACTTTTGTTTGAGGCTTGGCAAACCGAGGTTGCACCTACCTGCACAAGTACAGGTACAGAAAGCTCCTTGTGTAAAGCTAAAAATATTAAAAGAACAAGGTCAATTCCCAAGCTTGAGCACAGCTTTGCAGATGGCGTTTGTAGTGGCTGTGGCTGGGTGGAGGATGCCACCGGCAGAATTAATATTAACTCAAAAACTGTTAAATTTGGCGATAGCATTGCAAAATTAACCCAAAGCTTTGGCGCACCTACAGAAATACTTACCGATAATATTTCGGGTGGTGCCGTTAAGTATTATGTTTATGCTGCAGATTATAAAAATCTTGTAATATTTACCTGCTCCGATACAAAGGGTGTAATAGGTGTATATACTACCTCAAAAACGCTTCAAATTGTGCTTAGCGAGGTAATTACATTCGCAAATGCAAACGAGCTGTATAGCTTGGATGATGTTGTGTTTAATGTTTTTACAGATTCACATACAAATGGCTCACCTGTATACAGTATATATGCAACAACTGAGCCTGAAACCTGTATTTTAAATGAAAATTCTAACACCACAACACAAGAAAAGCTTATTTACCACAGCTTGAATGCTGCAAGGGCTATAAATGGTAAAACTGCCCTTGTGTATGATACCGAGTTTGCAAAAATGGCGCTTTACCACAGTAAGGATATGGCAGATAACGACTATTTTGACCATACCTCACCAAACGGTGAAGAGTTTACCCATAGATTGGAAAAATTTGGTTTTTTACCGTATGGTGCAGGCGAAAATATAGCTGCAGGTAATGCAGTAGCAGCCTATAGCTTTAACGATTTGTGGTACAATTCGGAAGGACATAGAAAAAATATGCTTCTCGATGATTACACAAACATAGGCATAGGCATTGCCTCTGCTTACAGCCAAGAGTACGGTTGCCAAATGTACTATGCAACACAAAATTTCCGTTTTGTTTATGAATAATTAACTTGCCTTCCCGTGTGGTCAATTTCATAATTATCCCAATAAATAAGCTCACTGACGGTTACGAATTCGTAGCCGTCTTTTATGTTTTAGTTGATATTTAGAAAATTGTGTGGTATTATGTTCCTGTCACACAAATTGTATAGTTTTTAACTCGTAAGGAAACACTTTGGTAAAAGGTGTTTTCTCTCTTGCTATATCCTTACGGGTGAAATGCAATTGTGTGACAACAATGGAGGGTTACACTTTTTCGGTGTGTTCCTTCATTGGAGCACACTTTTTTGTTTTTAGGAGAGATTATTTTGAAAAATGATGCCGAAATGTATAAAGCAATGTATTTGAAATTATTTAACACTATTACTGATGTTGTTCAATGCTGTAGTGATGAAAAGAGCGTTGAAGTCCTAAAACAAGCGCAAATAGAAGCAGAGGATATTTATATTACTTATTACGAGTGAATTTTTGCCTTCCAGTGTGGTCAATTTCATAATTATCTCAATAAATAAGCACACTGACGGTTACGAATTCGTAGCCGTCTTTTTTTAATTTATTATTGATAAACATATGCTTTTATGATATAATATCAACAGAAATGAGGTGCGTTTTATGAGCGAAATTGAACGTATTATCAATGAAGTTGATAGCTCTATGTCTATGGAAGGTTTGCCTCTTACAAATGCAGACAAGGAACGTATATCTGTATGCCTTAATAACCCTAAAATGCTTGATAGTATGATTAGTGAATTGCTGAAGAAACACAAGGTTAATGCATAAGTTATGAAGATTTACAGTTACGATTATGAATGGGCAGGTGAATATCGCCATGTAAATATATCAAAAGGAAATCAGTTTTGCTTGTGGCAGAATATAGAATCTTATGCCGATACTGTTTTTTCTTCTTTGAAAAAAGAAAATTATTTGAAGAATTGCGATGATATTGCAGAAAGATTAGCGTATTATCTGAGTGAGATTAATGTTTTGCATCCGTTCAGAGAGGGAAATGGCAGAACCCAAAGATTGTTTATTGAATATCTTGCTTTGAATGCAGGATATAGAGTTGATTTTTCTTCTGTTACTCTTGAAGAAATGATAGTTGCAAGTGCTGAATCATTTGCTTGTGAGTACGATAAAATTAATGAAATGTTCAGGAGAATTACAACTAAGCTTTGATTTGCCTTCCCGTGTGGTCAATTTCATAATTATCCCAATAAATAAGCTCACTGACGGTTACGAATTCGTAGCCGTCTTTTTTTAGCTTTTCTAAAATTCTGTCAAGCGCCTCGGGGGTGTTTTCAACACCGTTGTGAAAAAGTAAAATTGAGCCGTTTTGTACCTTGCCTGTTGCTCTCTCGTACATTTCATCAACGGAAAGCTTTTTCCAGTCAAGACTGTCAACATCCCACTGAATCATTTTCATTCCTAAGCTCTCGCAAACGGAAATACTCTTGTTATCATACGCGCCACTTGGAGCTCTGCAAAGTAAAGGCTTTTTACCGATAATATCTGCAATTTTTTTATTACAGCTTTCAATTTCCTGCTTGATTTCTTGTGCACTTGCTTTGCTGAAATCTGCGTGTGTGTCGGAATGGTTTGCTATTTCGTGGCCATTCTCATAAAAGGCTTTAACGGAAGCTTTGTTGTTTTCTACCCAGTCCCCAACACAAAAAATGGTAGCTCTTGCATTGTGTTTTTTGAGTATGCTTATTAATTCATCTGTGTCCTCAGCGCTCCAGGCAGCATCAAAGGTTACGGCAATTTTCTTTTCAGTTGTTTCTACACAGTATATGGGCAGCAGCTTTTCGGTTTGTACACTAACGCTTGCCTGTGTTACACCTAATGCACCACCAAAGGATATTACCAAGGTGGCTATAAATAAAACCATACTCACATTTATTTTAAGTGTTTTGTAAAGCAAAAAAATCACCTCAAGGAAATGTATTCCTCAAGGTGATTATTAATGCTTAATATTCTCCACTTAGTACAGCCTCTGCACATCTTATACCGTCTACTGCAGCAGAAACGATTCCACCTGCATAGCCTGCGCCCTCACCACAGGGGTAAAGGCCTCTGAGCCTTGTTGCCTGGAAAAATTCATCTCGCATAATTCTTATAGGTGATGAGCTTCTTGATTCGGGTGCTGTAAGCACAGCGTCGTATAAGTTAAAGCCGTTAAGCTTTTTGTCAAATTCATAAATTGCAGTTGCAATTGTATCTGTAACCTTTTTAGGCAAAACCTTGCGTATATCCGTTGGTGTAACACCCGTAGGGCAGCTTGGGTTAACATTTCCCAGCTTTGCAGAAGCTTGACCTTTAAGGAAATCGCCTAAAAGCTGTGCAGGTGCTGTGTAGTCGCCACCACCAAGCTTGAATGCCTTTTGTTCAATATCTCTTTGTAAATACATTCCTGCAAGTGGGTGGTCAGTATCAAACGGTGGCTCTATACCTACAAGTAAAGCGCAGTTTGCGTTCTCTTTATCTCGTGCATATTCACTCATTCCGTTAACAACCATACCACCATCCTCTGAGGATGCAGCAACAACAGTACCACCGGGGCACATACAAAATGTATAAAGACCCCTGCCGTGTGGTGGGTGGCAGGCAAGCTTGTAATCTGCTGCAGGTAAAAGAGGGGAGTTCCACATATCACCGTACTGTGCCTTGTTAATATATTCCTGTGGGTGCTCAATTCTTGTACCTACAGAGAATGGCTTTTGTGTAATTTCGAGCCCTTTTTTGTGTATTAATTCAAATGTATCTCTTGCAGAGTGGCCTATGGCGAGTATAAGTGCATCGGTTTCGATATCTGTTGTAGTGCCGTCTGCATTTTCGTAAGTAATGCCTTGTACAAAGCCGTTTGCAGTAATAATATCTACAAGCTTTGTGTTAAATTTAACCTCGCCACCAAGCTCAATTACTTTTTCTCTTAAGTTTTTAACAACTATTTTCAGCTTATCTGTACCAATGTGTGGTGTAGCAGAGTAAAGTATTTCACCCGGTGCACCAAATTCGGCAAAGCGTAAAAACACCTCTCTGCAGCGGGGGTCTTTAATGCCCGTTGTCAGCTTGCCGTCAGAAAATGTGCCTGCACCACCCTCACCAAATTGAACATTGGAGCTGGTGTTCAACTTTTTTTGAGTCCAAAAGATGTCTACATCCTTTGTTCTTTCATCAACATCTGCGCCACGCTCAAGTACGATAGGTCTGAGCCCTGCCTTTGCAAGTGTAAGCGCAGCAAACATACCTGCAGGGCCGAAGCCTACAACTACAGGTCGCAGGTCAAAGCTTCTTTTTGCCTCGGGCTGCTCGTAAACATATTTTTGTGTTTTAAAAGCCTTGTTGGGTGCAAAGGGGGCGAGAATGCTGTCCTCGTTTAAATCTGTTTCAATCTCAACAGAATAAACAAGCACAATATTATCTTTTTTTCTCGAATCTATAGAGCGCCTTGCAAGTGTAAAGCCTTTAATATCCTGTGGCTTTATTTTAAGTACCCTTGCTGCTGCATTCATAACCTCTTGCTCTGTTGCACCTAAAGGCATTTTTAGTTCATTTAATCGTATCATAACTTATCCCTTTAAATATTCTGCTGCACAGCTTCCTGCAATTCTGCCTGTTGTCCAGGCAAGGTGCAGGTTGTAGCCTCCGCAATCACCGTGTATATCTAATATTTCACCACACATAAATAGACCGGGGTGAAGCTTGGACATCATAGTTTTAACGTCTATTTGCTTTGTTTTTATGCCACCACAGGTAATTTGTGCGTTGTTAAAATCCTTTGTACCTGTAATGTTTATTTCAAAGCATTTTAATGTATTAATAATTTGCTCAATGCTTCTTGGTGTAAGAGCATCAATTGTAGTTTCTGCTTTTATGTTAAGCATTTTCATAATAGCGTAACCAAGCTTAATATTAACAATGCCTGAAAGTACAAGCTCTGTTTTAGCATCAGGTGAAGAAGTTTTCATTTCTCTGAAATGCTCCTTCAATTCACTTTGTGAAAGCTCGTTGCATAAGTCTAACTTAAGGCAAAGCGCTTTGTTGCTTTTGCATAGGTGAGAAAGGTTCATTACAGGAATACCCGAAACAGCGTTTTCAGTAAACTGTACCTCACCAAGCTCCTCGCCAAGATGCTTGGCGCCCGAATAAAGCATAGCCTTTGCCTCGGCTCGTACACCCTTTAGAGAGCTGATGAATTTTTCTTTTGTTGTAAGTCCGCACAGAGCAGGGTAGAGCTCTGTAATCTCGTAGCCCATATTCTTTAAAAGCTTTAAGCAGGAGCCGTCTGAGCCGTGCACAGGTGCTGCTTTACCACCACCTGCAATTATAACTGCATCAAAGTATTCACCGTTGATTTTAAAGCCTTTTTCTTCTGCTTTTATGCTTAAAGCAGCAACCTCTGTTGCAATTTTTATGTTTAACGAAAGCACTTTGCTTATAAGTGCATCTCGTATTGTTGCACTCTGCTGTGAACGGGGGTAAATACGTCCATCCTCGTGGTAGGCAAGCACACCTAAATTGCGAAAATAGTTTTCTGTGTCTGCGTGTGGGCTTGTAAGCACACCTCTTAAAAATTCATTATCTCCGTAAAAGTGCTTTGGTGAAAGGTCAACGTTTGCAAAATTGCACCTGCCGTTGCCTGTTACAAGGAGCTTTTTGCCGGGCTTTTGTAAACGCTCAAAAATAGTGATTTCGGCTTTTGGGTATTCAATTTTAGCTTCAATTGCACTAACAAGTCCCGATGCACCTGCACCGATTACAGCAAGCTTTTTTGCCACAAAAACAACTCCTTTTTCAGAATTTACCGAAACATTATACATTATTTTCGAATATTATACAATACCATAAAGCGCATATAATTTTTTATGTTGCAAATTTGTGTTTACAAAACATAAATGTTTTGGTATAATGCTTTGGAATATTATTTGGATATGGAGTTTTTTATGAAGAAATCTTATCTTGAAATGTCAGCTGTAGAGCTGCAAGCAGAATTTGAACTTGTAAAAAAGGAATACGAAAGCCTTAAGGAAATGGGCTTGAATATTGATATGTCAAGAGGTAAGCCGGGTGCTGATCAGTTAGATATTTCCGATGGAATGCTCAGTGTACTCGATGGCTGCGACTTTAAGTGTGAAAACGGTCTTGACGTAAGAAACTACGGTGTTCTCGATGGTATACCCGAGGCCAAAAAGCTTTTTGCAGACCTTTTAGAGGTTAAGCCAGAAAATATCATTGTTGGTGGTAACTCAAGCCTTTCCATGATGTTTGATTATGTTTCACAGTGTATGTACCAAGGTGCAGGCTTTGAGCCTTGGTCAAAGCAAGGTACAGTTAAATTTCTTTGCCCTGTACCCGGTTATGACAGGCACTTTGCAATCTGCCAGTTCTTTGGTATTGAAATGATTAACATTCCTATGACAGCAGAGGGTCCTGATATGGATGCTATTGAGGAAGCTGTTAAGGATAGCTCTGTTAAGGGTATGTTCTGTGTACCGAAATACTCGAATCCACAGGGTATCACATTCTCTGCAGAAACTGTTAAGAGAATCGCAAATCTTAATGTCAGTGCAGATTTCAGAATTATTTGGGATAATGCTTACTGTGTGCACGATTTAACAAACACTACAGATGAGCTTCTTAACATTTTTGATGTTCTTCCCGAAAGAAACAAAAATATGGTTATTGAGGTAGCGTCAACCTCTAAAATTTCATATCCCGGTGCAGGTGTTGCTTGCCTTGCAGCATCTGTTGAAAACATTAAAGAAATTCTTAAAAGGCTTACAATTCAATCAATCAGCTATGATAAGGTTAATATGCTTCGCCACGTTAAATTCTTCAAGAATTCAGATGGTATAAAAAGTCATATGAAGCTTCACGCAGCTATATTAAAGCCTAAGTTTGATGCAGTTATTGATACTCTCAATTCCGACCTTAAAGGCTTAGGTGTTGCTGAGTGGAATGAGCCAAACGGTGGTTACTTTATCAGCCTCGATGTTGTTGCGGGCAGTGCGTCAAGAGTAGGTGTGCTCTGTAAAGAAGCAGGCGTAACTCTTACAAACGTGGGTGCAACCTTCCCGTACGGTAAAGACCCAACAGACAGCAATATCCGTATAGCACCAACCTTCCCGACACCCGCTGTTCTTTCACAGGCAGTTAAGGTGCTTACAACCTCTGTCAGACTCGCTTGTCTTGAAAATCTTATGAAATAAGGTGATGCTATGATTAGAATCGGTCATGGTTACGATGTTCACGCCTTTGCAGATAATCGCAAATGCATAATCGGTGGTGTGGATATTCCTTACGAAAAAGGCTTGCTCGGTCATTCAGATGCAGATGTGCTTTTACACGCTGTTTCCGATAGCCTTTTAGGTGCAGCAGCATTAGGCGATATCGGCAAGCATTTTCCCGATACAGACCCAGCTTTCAAGGGAGCAGACAGCATAGTGCTTTTGCAAAGAGTAGTTGAGCTTATACACTCAAAGGGCTACAAGGTAGTTAATATTGATGCTACCGTTATTGCGCAGGCTCCTAAAATGGCACCGTATATTCTTCGAATGAGAGAGAATATTGCCAATGCACTTTGTGTTGATGTTGACTGTGTAAATGTTAAAGCAACAACTGAAGAAAAGCTTGGCTTTACAGGCAGAAAAGAGGGTATTTCAGCCCACTGTGTTTGCCTTATAGAAAAGTAAACAAAAATTTCACCCTTGCATATTATGTAAAAGGCTATGCCTATACAAATATGGAAGGGTCTTTTTATGAGCAAAAAAGGTATAAAGGTAGGCTCCGTAACATATGCAATGAAGGGGAGAGACCTGCTGCAAAAAAACGGCTATAAGGCTTATTTGACCCGTAACCCAAATCCTGTTGAGAATGAGGGCTGCGGGTATGTTATTTATGTAAGTAATTTGGATAAAAGGTGCTTTGAAATACTCAAAAAGAATAACATTCCGGTAAAAGGTACAGTAGATATGGGGGATTTTTTGTGATTTATCTTGATAATGCTGCAACAAGCTTTCATAAGCCGGAGGAGGTGTATTTTGCTGTTGAAAATGCAATGCGTAATTTTAGCGCAAATCCGGGCAGAGGTGGCCATAACTTGTCTATGGCTGCAGCAGAGCAGGTGTTTATGGCGCGCGAGGCTTTAAATGAATTTTTTAATGGCTACGGCAGTGAGTTTGTAAGCTTTACGCAAAATTGTACACAGGCTTTGAATATGGCGATAAAGGGTATTGTTAAAAATGGCGACCACATAGTTATTTCCTGTTTTGAGCATAACTCTGTCGCAAGGCCCGTGTATAAGCTTGCCCAAGATGGTGTTGCCGGTTTTTCAATATTTAATGTGTACGATGATGAGGAAAAAACACTTGAAAATTTTAAAAAAGCATTTAAAAAGAACACAAAGCTATGCGTGGTTACTGCAGTTTCAAATGTCTTTGGCAGAATATTACCTATAGCGAAATTATCAGCGATAGCTCACAGTAAGGGCGCACTCTTTGTTGTTGATGGTGCTCAAGGTGCCGGCGTAATTCCCATTGATATGAAAAAGCAAGGTATTGATTGCCTGTGTGTTCCCGGTCATAAAGGGCTTTTAGGGCCGATGGGTACAGGTGCAATATTGCATAAAAATCTTGATTTTAATCCTGTTTTACTTGGTGGTACAGGTACAGCCTCTTTTGATTTAGTGCAGCCCGGTGCCTACCCCGAGCGCCTTGAAAGCGGTACCTTGAATGTTCCGGGAATCTGTGGCTTAAAAGCAGGTGTGGATTATATTAAAAAGCTTGGCCTTGACTACGTTTTACAAAAGGAAAGCGAGTTGGCAGCTTACACATTTGATGGATTAAGTAATATAAAAGGTGTAGAGCTTTATTCGAAAAATTGTTATCCCTCGTATATTGCACCTGTTATCAGCTTTAATGTAAAAAATCTGCACAGCGAACGTGTTGCTGAGCTTTTAAATGTTGGTGGAATTGCCGTCAGGGGAGGTTACCACTGTGCAGGCTTAGCCCATAAATATATGGGAACACAGCAAAAAGGTGCGGTTCGTGTATCACCATCGTTTTTTAACACAAAAAAAGATATAAATATTCTGTTAAATTTAACGGAAAAAATTGCATTTTAAAAGTATATATGATATAATCTAAAAAATATATAGTGAATTAATGTGTATAAATATAATTATAAAGCAGAGGAGAGGCAATTTTGGAGTCTATAATTAATGTGTTCGACAAGTTAGTAGGCGCTATTTCAAGCTTTAATTTCACCAGCGATTTGCTGGATATAATTCTCGTTACAATCGTACTGTTTGAGCTTATCAAGCTTTTACGAGGCTCCCGTACGTTTCAGCTTGTTAAGGGTATAGTTTTGCTTATTGCAGTATATGGCCTTGTAAGGTTTATCAATATGGAGGCAAGTGAGTTCTTACTCTCTATGCTCTTCAAAAACGGTCTTTTGATTCTTGTTATTCTTTTTGCACCTGAAATCAGAAAAATTCTCGAGCGTGTTGGAAGACAGTCTCTTAAAGATTTTTCGTTCTTTAATTTCACAAATAGTGTAGATTACGAAAAAATTGTTACAGATACAGTTAACAGCTTTTGCAAGGCTGCCGTAGATATGAGCGAAACCAAAACAGGCGCCCTTGTTGTTTTTGAAAAAGGTGCCATGCTTAAAGAAATTGCAGATTCAGGCACATACGTAGATGCCAGGGCATCGGCAGAGCTTTTTAATGGCTTGTTTTTCAAAAACTCTGCTTTGCACGATGGTGCGGTTCTTGTTCGAGAGGGTAGAATACATTCTGCAGGCTGCATACTTCCTCTTACACAAAACACAGCCCTTGCGAGTGAATTGGGTACACGCCACAGGGCAGCAATCGGTATGAGCGAGCAAAGCGATGCTGTTGTGGTAGTTGTATCAGAAGAAACAGGCTCAATATCCGTAGCAAAAAACGGTAAGCTTACAAGAGATGTTACCTCGGGTGAGCTTAGAGAAATTCTTCTTGATGAATTTATAACCAAAGAGAACGATGCTGACCAGCAGGGTGGCAACAAATTCTTCGGTAAAATTTTCGGTAAAAAGGGAGGACGAAAAAAATGAAAAAAAGAAAAACTATAGACTCCCTTTTGATGAATGATAAGGTTGCTTTTGCAACAGCAGTTGCAGCAGCAATAATAATTTGGGTTTGTGTTGTTATTTTTGCAGGCTCTCAAACTACCAGAGTAATACACGATGTAAAGGTTAAAATCGATGAAACCGTGCCTGCACAGTTCGGCTTACAGGTTTTCGGTGAGTCAGAGTTTACTGTTGACGTTACCGTAAGTGGTAAAAAATACAGAATATCCGAGGGTAGTCTTTCTGCCGAGAATATATCCGTTGTTGCACAAACAACTACTGTAGACTCTGCAGGTGTTTATACACTTCAGCTTAAGGCAGAGTATGGCTCCGATAACAGAGATTACACAATCAAGGCTCTTTCGGCAAAAACCGTAGAGGTTTACTTCGATACCGAAAAAACAGATACCTTCGTTATTGAGCCGGATATAAAAACCGATGGCTTTGAAATTGCTAAAACAGGCTTTACCTGTGGTGATATAAATCTCTCTCAAAGCGCTGTTACCATAACAGGACCGTCTACAGAGGTTAACCGAATTGAAAAGGTTCTTGCTACCGTTGAGTTAGACGAATCGCTTGATTCAAACAAATCTGCAGAAACTAAGGTTGTTCCTTACGATGACCAAAACAAAACTAACTTTAAATACTTGTCAATGAACATTGAGGATGTTGTTGTAACAATTCCTATTCTTCGTGTTAAAAAGCTTGATTCTGTAATCACCTTTAAAAACGCACCGGATAGCTTACTGCTCAACCCACTCAAATATTCTATAACACCAAACACGGCAGAGTTTAACATTCTTGTTGATGATTACGATAAAACAACCGAGTATGTTGTGGGCTCAATTAATTTTAAAGAGCTTTCACCAACAAGTAATACCTTCACATTTGATGCAACTAACACGGAGGTAATTGATGAAAGCATAAAGAGCTTTGTTGTAAGCGTTAATATGGATGACTATACTCAGGAATATATGAAAATTCCCTTAAGCAAAATTAAAATAAATAATCCCGATAATATCGACTGCAAAATCTCTGAGCTTAATAAATCAGTTGTTATTGTCGGCACAGCCGAAGCCTTAAAGGGTATTACAGAAGATATGATTTCTGTTGAGGCAGACCTTACAAGCCTTATTATAGAGGATGGCGAAACAAAAACCATACCTGTTGTTGTTACTGTAGATAGCGCATCCTGTTGGATATACGGCGCCTACACCGTAGATGTAACTCTCGCAAAGTAAAAGGTAAAACAAATTAAAGGAGGGCAACAAATATGAAAAAGTTTATATCTGTTATTGCGTTACTTGCACTGGTATTGACCTGTTCGGGTTGCTCTCTTAATCTTTTTTCAGTTGATAGTCTTATTACACCACCTGCACAGTCAGGTAAAAACGGTCAGGTGCAAAAGGCATTCAACAGTTTAATGAAAGACAAAAAGGTTCAGCTTAAAACACCTGTATACGGCGAGTATCAAACCTCCTTTGTTTTGTTGGATGTTAACAACGATAGTGTTGAAGAAGCCTTTGTTTTCTACACAGATTCATCCTCTGCAGAGGGCTCCGTAAGAATGGCGTTTATGGAATGTGTAGACGAAAAGTGGATTATATCCTCCGATATTAAAGGTGCAGGTAACGGCGTATATGATGTTAGCTTTGTTGACCTTAATAACGATGGCCTGTTAGAAATATTTGTCAGCTGGTCATTGCTTGACAGCAACACAACGAAAATTGTAAGTGTATTCGAATTAGCTGATAACGGAAATAACGAGCTTGTTTTAAATCCTTTAGGTAACGAATACTGCAATGCAAAAACAATAACAGATTTTAATAATGATGGTGCTAAGGATTTAATTCTTGTTTATCTTGATGATACCGGAGCAGTTCAGAAATCGTATTTGCGAATGTTTATGCTTAACGCAAATAATCAATTGCTCAAATATGGCGAAACAGTATTAGACAGTGCAATTTCCTCCGTATCTGCTATACAGAGTGATTTTGCAACGATTGGTGGCGAAAAGACCGAAAGACTTTTTGTAGATTGTATGAAAAACGACCGTACAATTTTTACCGAGGTCGTTTATTGGGATAGCCGTTTACTTGTACCGACAAGGCTTTTCACAGAGCCATCTGTAAGCAATCTGCGTAACTCGGCACTCCTTTGCAAGGATATTGATAACGATGGCTTGCTTGAGATACCCACAACCACAAAGCTGTACGGTGATGAAAACACATTTACAGTAAAAACAGAAGCAGATATGTATACATTCTCGCTGTTAATGTGGGCAGATGCACCGGGCGATACTAACAAGCAGGGTGTTGTTACTTTACTTAACCCGTTAGATTATTATATGTTCCTCTACGAGTGGGGCAGTAAGGTTACAGTAAAGTATGACTCGTTAAGAGAAGCATTGATTTTCTGCACATGGGATGAACAGGAGCAAAAATCAGGTGCTGAGCTGTTTTCTATTACCCACAGAGAAAGCTTGGCTGAAAATGAAATTTTAGGTGAGCTATTAGCAGAAACCGATAAAGGTGTTTACTATTATCAGATAACAAAAGAGGGTGGCATTTTCGGTATAACCGATGAGCTTGTTACCTCAGCGTTTATTAAAATTGATTAAGGCAGGATGTATTTATGAAAAAAGTACTTATTGCAGAAGATGAAGCAGCTATACGCGAAATTATAGCCATAACCTTAAAAAGAGCAGGCTATGAGGTTACAGAAGCTTGCGACGGACAGCAGGCTATTGATATCTATAACTCTAAAAACGGGGCATTTGATGTAGTTTTGCTTGATATTATGATGCCTAATGTTGACGGCCTCGAGGTTTGCAAAACCTTACGTAATCAAAGCAGCACGGTTGGTATTATAATGCTTACTGCAAAAACACAGGAGATGGACAAGGTTTCAGGCCTCCTTATGGGTGCAGATGATTATATTACAAAGCCTTTTTCGCCGTCTGAGCTTATGGCAAGGGTAGATAGTGTTTACCGTAGGGTAGCAATGAATACTCAGCCACCTGCACAGCCTGTTAAGGCAGATAAAATTATAATTGAACCATTTGAGCTTAATCTCAGGAACAGAACACTTTATAAAAATAACGTTCTCATTGAGTTAACCCAGGTGGAATTTCAAATCGTAGAATTTTTCTTTAATAATCACGGCAAGGCATTGAGCAGAACAGATATTCTCAAAGAGGTTTGGGGCGAGTCCTACTACGGTGATGATAAGGTTGTTGATGTTAATATCAGGCGCCTTAGAATGAAGGTAGAGGAGGAGCCGTCTATACCTAAGCACCTTGTTACTGTTTGGGGTATGGGATATAAGTGGATTTAACATTTAAAAGAGATTAAATACAATAATTTTATTCGGAAAAGGAAAAGAGGTGGTAAGTAATGGAAAAAAAGCCTGTTGGCTCAAAGCGAGTTTCTAAAATAAGTGTACACGAGGCAAAACGTATTTTGCACGAAATGCAAGGAAAAAAAGAAACTAAACAGAAGCAAGGCTCTACACCTGATAATCGTGGCGATGAAAGAAATTTTTTCAAAGGTATCACAAAAAGGTGGGCAACAAACACATTACTTATCACAGCACTTATTTTGCTTGCAGTAGTAGCAGCAAGTATTTTGTTTATTGTGCAATACTATCGCAGCTATGTGGTTTCTTACCTTTCCGATTATGCCAACGAGGCAGTAGTAACCTTCTTTACACCTTATGTCGATGCTACCGATGAGGTGTTTGCGCAAAAATCCAAAGAGTTTACCGATAATTTTTCCGATAAATCCCGAGTAGAGGTTCAGGTTATTAATCGTGAAGGACTTGTTATAGTTTCCTCCTCCGGCTTTAAAAGTGAAGAAAGCATTAACGATATGGAGGATGTACAGGAAGCAAGGGTTTCTGCTACAGGTATTTGCAAATGGTTTGGTTTTAATAAGAACGGAGAGCATATTGTCAGCGTAGCAATGGTTTTGCCTCAAAGTACAGATGGTAGCTTTTCGGGAGCTGTGCGCTTCGTTTCCTCAATGAAGGGGATAGACGGTCAGATTTTCTCCCTTGTGCTTATAATTCTGTTTATGTATTTTGTTGCTCTTTTCTTTGTTGCGTTGTCGGGTATTTTCTTTGTACAAACAATTGTTTCACCTGTGCAAAGAATCAATGAAATTGCAAAGCTTATTGCAAGCGGTAATTACGATGTACGTATAGAAACAGACGATAAAGCTGATGATGAAATTACAGAGCTTGCAAAATCTATAAACACAATGATTGAAGAGGTTGCAGCCTCCGATAAAATGAAAAATGACTTTATTTCCACCGTTTCTCACGAGTTAAGAACTCCTCTTACAGCCATTAAGGGCTGGGGTGAAATGCTTAGAGAGTTAGATGGTGAAGACCCTGAAATCTCCCGTAGAGGTACAGAGGTCATAATCAATGAGTCGGAGCGACTTTCAAAGCTTGTTGAGGAGCTTCTCGACTTCTCTCGTATGCAGAGTGGTAATATGACGCTCCGTCTTGAAAAAATAGATGTACTTGCAGAGCTTGATGAGGCAGTGTTCGTTTTTAAAGAACGCTCTAAGCGAGATAATATCGAAATTAAATACAATGCTCCCGAAATTCCTGCACCAATGATGGGCGACCCTAACAGAATTAAACAGGTATTTGTTAATCTTCTTGACAATGCCTTTAAGTATAACAAAGAGGGTGGCTTGGTCGATGTTGAGGCCATTGTTGATGATGGTGTACTTACAATCAACATATCCGATACAGGCTGTGGAATCGACACCAAGGATTTACCTAATGTTAAAAAGAAGTTTTATAAGGCAAACCTGCAGGTCAGAGGCTCAGGTATCGGCTTAGCTGTTGTTGATGAAATCGTAAGGCTTCACAATGGTGTTTTTGAAATTAATAGTGTTGTAGATGTCGGCACAACCGTTACAGTTGTTTTTCCTATAGAAAAGGTACCGGTTGAGCAGCCAGCATCTTTAATAGAAGAAATGATGGTGAGTGAAAATAATGACCAATAAAAAAGAAAATGCGCAAATGATTTCAGTAGGTGGTCAGGCGCTTATTGAGGGTATTATGATGCAGGGCCCCAAGGGAGCTGCAATGTCTGTAAGACTTCCCGATGGTACAATAGAAACCGAAAAGCTTCAGGTAAAGCACCTTAAGGATAAATTTAAGCCTGCAGGCTTACCGATAATCAGAGGCGTTGTAAATATGGTCGAAAGCCTTCTTTTCGGCTACAAGTGTCTTGAAAAGGCTGCAGTTAAAGCCGGACTTGATGACGATACAAACCCCGAAAACGAATCAAAGCTTGATAAATGGCTTTCTGAGCATTTTGGCCCGAAAATGATGGCTGTAATTTCAGGCATTGCAATGGTTCTCGGCTTATTGCTTGCATTCTTTTTGTTTACGTATCTTCCTGCAATTGTAGTTGATGCAGGTGATAAATACATTTTCAAAAATGCTCTTTCAAATGTGCATCCTCTTTTTGAGGGGATTATGCGAATGGTTATATTCGTGCTCTATATTTGGCTTGTTGCAAAAATGCCCGATATAAAAAGAGTGTTTATGTACCACGGTGCAGAGCATAAATCTATATTTTGCTACGAGGCAGGCTTACCATTAACGGTAGAAAACGTTAAAAAGCAAAAGCGCTTTCACCCTCGTTGTGGTACAAGCTTTATTTTCGTAATACTTATAATTAGCATTTTCCTTTCATCTGCACTTGTTGTTGCTTTCCCGTCTATAGATGATAATAGAGTAATCTGGATGATAGTTAAGCTTTCGCTTTTGCCACTTACTGTAGGTATCGGCTATGAGTTTATAAAGTATGCCGGTAAGCACAACAATATCGCTACACGCGTTCTTTCTGCACCCGGCTTGTGGATGCAAAGAATAACAACCCAAGAGCCTACCGATGATATTATCGAGGTAGGAATTGAAGCTATAAAAACAGTTCTTTATGGTGATGATAGCGAAACATCACCACAGTCGGAAAGCGATAACTCAACAGATACAAAGGAGCAGGAAAATTGAAAACTCTCTATGCTGTATATCGTGAAGCAATAAAGCTATTACAAGCAGCAGAATGCGATAATCCTGAGTTTGATGCACAGCAGCTTATAAGCTATTGCTTTGGGTATAATAAAACCCAGCTTTTAATGAATTCGGGCAGCGTGGCAGATGAAGTGAAGCTTATCCATTTTGATTCCTGTGTTAAGCGCCGTTGCGCTCACGAGCCTTTGCAGTATATTATCGGCATGTGGGATTTCTATAAATACACCTTTAAGGTAGGTAACGGTGTGCTTATACCTCGCCCCGAAACAGAGCTTCTTGTTGAATTTGCTGTTAAAAAGATACGAGAAAAAGGCTGTAAGGTTGTATTTGATTTGTGTTGTGGCAGTGGCTGTATAGGTCTTTCGGTAGCAAAAGAGTGTCCTCAGGTTGAGGTCTATTGTGTAGATATTTCTGACGATGCTCTCGAATACACTCGTCAAAACAAAGAAATGCTTTTGTGTGATAATGTTAAGGTCATTAAAAGCAATATTTTGGAAGGTACAAGCTTTATAGGTCTTCCAAGACCGGATATTATTCTTACTAACCCACCGTATATTCGCTCTGCCGAAATTCAAGGTCTTCAGTCTGAGGTTTTGCACGAGCCTGTGCTTGCATTAGATGGTGGCGAGGATGGTTTGGTTTTTTACCGTCAGCTTGCAGAAATATGGTATCCGCTAATTAATAGAGGGGGCTACCTTGCAATGGAATGTGGCGAAGACCAGGCAAACGATGTTCTTTCTCTGTTTTTGTCTAAAGCCGATAAAGGTCGAATAATTAAAGACGTGGCAGGGCATAACAGGGTGGTAGTAGTTAAAAGATAATTTTGACGAAAGTTAATTTAATTGAGGTTATAAAATATGTTACGAGAATTCTTGGATTTTTTATCAGGTGATATCTCATTTTTAGATTTAATTATAAGAGCAGGTGCTATTTGCTTTGTTGTTTTTTGTGCAACTCCGTTTCACGAGTATGCCCATGCACTTATTGCTACAAAGCTGGGCGATGAAACACCTCGCAATATGGGCAGACTGACTCTTAACCCTAAAGCACATATAGATTTAATAGGTGCTCTTATGATATTCCTCGTTGGCTTTGGTTATGCAAAGCCTGTGCAGGTTAGGATGAGGCACTTTAATAAGCCTAAAAGAGATATGGCTCTCGTAGCTCTTGCAGGCCCCGTAAGTAACCTTTTACAGGCGCTTGTGTTTACGTTAATATATGGTCTTTGTGTTTTTATGCAAACTAAAGGTATTGCTGTAACTGTTGCAGGTTATATGGGCGTTTTCTTTGTATATGCAGCAATAATATGTATTAATCTTGCAGTATTCAATCTTTTACCAATACCACCACTTGATGGCTCAAGGCTTGCTACAGCACTTCTTCCATCACACATTTACTATAAAATAATGCAGTACGAAAGGTACATCCAAATCGGTTTATTTATACTTTTGTTTACAGGTATTCTTTCTACTCCGTTATCATATTTATCAAGCGCAATAATAAAGCTTTTTATAAAAATAGCATTTGCAGTATTTCATATAGTGTAAAAAGGTGAATTATGGAACCGATTTCTTATAAATTAGAGGTGTTTGAGGGTCCTATGGACTTGCTTTTGCACCTAATAACAAAGCATAAAATTGATATTTACGATATTCCCATTTTAGAGTTGGTAGAGCAATATGTTTCCTATGTTCGTGAAATGCAGGAAGAGAATATGGAGGTTGCCAGTGAATTTCTCGAAATGGCAGCGCGCCTTGTTTATATAAAAACAGTTTCTCTTTTACCTGTTTATGATGAAGCAGAGGAGCTAAAAAAAGAATTACGTGATGAGCTTTTAGAGTACCGTGATTGTAAAATTCTTGCAGGTAAGCTTTCTCAAATGACGGGTGGCTTCGATTATTCTGTTAGGGAATATCCCGAGGCAGTAGCTCCCGATATGTCATATAAAAGATTGCACGAGCCCGATGAGCTTTTATCAGCATATTCTGTGGCAGCAGGCAAAAAGCTACGCAGATTGCCACCACCAATAGAAACCTTTAAGGCTATCGTTACAAAAAAGATTGTTTCTGTTGGCTCAAAAATTGAATCAATTGTTAAATCTCTTAAAAGAAAAAGAAAAACAAAGCTGTTTGATATTTACAGACAAGCCGAATCCCGTTCGGATTTAATTGCTGCATTCCTTGCTGTTTTGGAAATGGCAAAGAATAAAACCATTTTCGTTTCGGGTGAGGGCGAGGATATTCAAATAGAACTTTTGGAAGGAAATGAAGAAGCTTGATTAACGAAAAACAAATAGCGATGGTTGAAGCAGTGCTTTTTGCAGCTGCAGAACCACTTGAATATACAAAGCTTGCATCTGTTTTAGGTATGGATGATGAGCAAATCTTACTTGTTATGGATGCTTTAGATAAAAAGTACGGCGCAGAGGATAGTGGTATTTGCCTTGTTCAGCTTGATACAAAGTATCAGCTTTGCAGTAAAAAGGAGTTTGTAGAGGCAGTAAGAAATGTTCTTGACCTTAAAAGGAATGCTCCACTTTCACAGGCTGCATTTGAGGTGCTTGCAATTATTGCCTATAATCAGCCTATTACAAAGCCTTACATAGAGCAAATTCGTGGCGTGGACTGTTCAGGTGTTGTAAATACACTTTGTTCTCGTGGATTAATAGAAGAAAAGGGTAGGCTTGATGTACCCGGCAGACCTGTTCTTTACGGAACAACGGCAGATTTTCTTCGTTGCTTTTCCTTGAAGAGCTTAGATGACCTTCCTGAGCTTCCGGAAAGTGATAAGGAAATACTTATGTCCGATGTAGATAATGGTCAGCTATCATTGTTTGACGGTGTTGATGATACCGATGAAGCAACTGAAGAAGCTGAATAAATTTTCTAATTTGAGCAAGGGGTGATTAAGTGCTTGCTTTGTATATAATTTTAGGTATAATTCTGTTTTTTGTAGTTTTATTCTCTTTCCCTGTTTCGGTTATAATAGATTACGCAGAAAATACCGTTGTTAAAGTAAAATATTTGTTTTTAGGCTTTGATGTGGTAGATACCTCCAAGCCTGAAAAGGAAAAGAAGCCTAAAAAGAAAAAGGAAGAGCCTCCACAGGAGGAAGCTCCGCCGGAGGAAGAAAAGCCTAAAACCAAGGGCAACAGCCTACTTAAGCAAATTTACACAGACCACGGCTACGATGGTATCGTAAAAATGCTTAATGCAGTTAAAACCTCGTTAGGTGGCTTTTTCGGTAAGCTGTACAAAACCGTAGTTTTTGATGAGCTTTATATCACAATGGTTACAGCAGGCTCCGATGCTGCTGATACTGCAATCAAGCACGGAAACCTTTGTGCCTGGGCATATCCCATTTTAGGTAAGCTTGTTTCTACAAGCAAGGTTAGAAAATACGATTTTGATTTTAGTCCCGATTTTCTTGCGCAAAAATCAACAGCCGAGGCATATGTAAGGCTACACGTAACCCCAATTCACATAACAAATGCTGCAGTTGTTCTTGCAGTACAGCTGTTGTTTAAGGTAGTTATAAAAATTCTGTTTTCCAAAAACAGGAGCGACAAAAGTCAGGTTATTATTGCTGATGAGGCTTCACAAAATGCCGAGTCGGTTGAAAATACAAATAATTTAACAAATACAAATAAGGATGGTGCTTTAAAATGAGCGAAAAAACAGCAAACGGTATTCTTAGAACTACAATCGAAAAGGTGAGAGACCTTGTTGATGTTAGTACAATTATCGGCGACCCAATTAATCTTCCTGATGGTTTAACTATTATCCCTGTATCAAAGGTTACATACGGCTTTGCATCAGGTGGTTCAGATTTTCCATCAAAAAACAACGTTGAGCTTTTTGGTGGTGCAGGTGGTGCAGGTATTACAATTAACCCTGTAGCATTCCTTGTTGTTAAGGATGGAGAGGTTACTGTTAAGCATATTCTTGCAGGCGATAACGCTGTTGAAAGAGCAGTTAGCCTTGTACCTGATATGTTTGATAAGGTTGTTAACCTTGCAAAGAAAAAAGAGCCTGCAACAGAAGAAGTAGTTTCCGAGTAATTTAATAAACAAACCAACATTATTGTCTTTTAATAAGTGATTTGCCAAGCCCACACGCATATATATTTATATATTGTTGAAAGTGAGTGGTTTCGGTGCTTAAAAGGCTGTTGAGCATAGGTATTTTATTTATTTTTATTTGTGGTGTGCTTGTTGTTCCCATAAGTGCAGCAGAGCCAACAATATCTGCCGGGTCGGCAGTAGTTATGGTTGCTGCAACCGGAGAGGTGCTTTTTGAAAAAGACGCCTACGAAAAAAGGGGTATAGCAAGTACAACTAAAATAATGACCTGTATTACTGCTATGGAAAATGCAGCTTTAAGTGCTACCACTGTTGTAGCTGCACAGGATGTTGCTGTAGAAGGTACATCTATGGGGCTGAAAGCAGGGGATAAGGTTAGCCTTTATACATTATTAAAAGGTATGCTCCTTGAAAGTGGTAACGATGCTGCTAATGTTACTGCAACACTTGTTGCAGGTGGCAAAGAGCCTTTCGCAGAGCTTATGAATTTTAAAGCTTTTCAGCTTGGTATGAGTAATACCTGCTTTAAAAATCCTTCGGGGTTAACAGAGCAGGGGCATTACTCCTGTGCCTACGATATGGCTCTATTAGGTAGCTATGCTATAAAAAATAATACCTTTAAAAATCTATGCTCTGTAAGTAAATGTGAGGTAGCTATCGGGGAAACAACCCGTACGCTCTATAATCACAATAAGCTTTTAAGTAAATACGAAGGTGCTTTCGGTATTAAAACAGGCTTTACAAAAGCATCGGGTCGTTGCCTTGTTTCTGCAGTTGAGCGAAACGGTGTTGTGCTTGTTGCAGTTACATTAAATGCATACGATGATTGGAATGACCACATTAAATTGTATGATTATTGCTTTGCGTTAGTTTCAGCAAAAAAAGCCGATAATCCATTAAAAAATGTGCACCCCCACATTGTAAATTCAACAAAAAGCTCTGTGAACATTTCTCTTTCAGAGGATGTTATAATACCGTATAAAGCTTTTGTACCACGGTATACATATAATGTATATATACCTGCATTTTTGTACGCACCTTTAAATAAAGGTGATTACATCGGTTGGGTAGAGGTGCATACTCTTAACGGTATACTAATAAAAAAAGCGTATATTGTTTGCGCAGAGGATATTAAGCCCCAACAGCAAATCACAAAGGAAACACTATTAGAAAAACTAATAAAATTTATAGTAAAGGACCGTCGTTGAGACGGACGTGAATTATGGCACAAGAAAGATTACAAAAATATTTATCAGAATGCTCTGTTGCATCTCGCAGAAAATCAGAGGAGCTTATAAAAGCCGGTAAGGTTAAGGTTAACGGCAGGGTAGCACAGTTAGGTGATAAGGTAAACCCTAAAAAAGATACGGTTACCGTTAACGGCAAAAAGGTTGTAGCAGTAAAGCAGAAGTATTACGTTATGCTTAATAAACCTCGTGGCTACGTTACAACTATGAGTGATGAGCTTGGCAGAAAATGTGTTGCAGAGCTTGTACAGGATGTAGGTGCACAGGTTTACCCTGTTGGCAGACTTGATAAGGATTCTGAGGGTATGCTCATTTTGACTAACGACGGTGATTTTGCTAATGCAGTAATGCACCCGAGAAAGCATATTCCTAAAACCTACAGAGTAACTGTTCGTTCCAATATTAACGATGACCAGGTTGCAAAGCTTGAGGGTGGTATAGATATTGAAGGTGATGGCAGAGAAACATTACCTGCAACAGTCAGAATTATAGAAAAAAGCGCAGAAAGAAGCGTTTTTGAAATAATTATTCACGAGGGCAGAAACCGTCAAATTCGTAAAATGTGCGAGCAGGTCAGCTTAGATGTTATTCGTCTTAAGAGAAATGCTATCGGCTCAGTAAAGCTTGGTATGCTTAAGGTTGGCAAATGGCGTGAGCTTACCGAGGATGAAGTACACCGTTTACAATCACAATAAGAAAAGAGAAAAAATTATGATTAGAAGTATGACAGGCTTCGGCAGAGCGCAGGCTGCTGTTGAAGGCTATAATATAACAGTTGAAATTCGCAGCGTTAATCACAGGTATTTTGAGCTATACACAAAGCTTCCGAGAAATTATGCATTCCTTGAAGAAAAGCTTAAAGCACTCCTTTCGACAGAAATTTCAAGAGGTAAAGCAGAGTGTTCCGTACAGCTTGAGGCTACAGGTGATGAAAGTGTAGTGGTTTCTGTAAATGAACCACTTGCTGCAGGTTATGTACAAGCAATCAACGAAATTGCTGATAAATTCGGCGTAGAGCCTGATATTACAGCTCTTTCTATTGCTCGTTTTTCCGATGTTTTATCTATTTCAAAAGCACCTGTTGATGAAGATGAGCTTTGGTCAAAGATTGCTCCTGTAGTAAGTGAAGCACTTGCAGATTTCGTTTCTATGAGAGAAACAGAGGGTCAAAAGCTTAAAGAGGATATTCTTTCAAGAGCAGATACAATTTTGGGAAACGTTGCTTATATTGAGGAGCGCTCTCCCGAAACAGTTAAGCAGTACTCTGAAAAGCTTTTAGAAAGAATGCGCAATGTTTTGGGCGATACACAAATTGATGAAGCAAGGATTCTTACAGAAGCAGCAGTTTATGCCGATAAGGTTGCTGTTGCAGAGGAAACTGTAAGGCTCAGAAGCCACATTGGTCAGCTTAGAGAGTTACTTGCATCAGGTGAGCCAATCGGAAGAAAGCTTGATTTCCTTGTACAGGAGATTAACCGTGAGGCAAACACAATAGGCTCAAAGGCACAGGATGTTGATATCGCTCGCAGAGTAATAGATATCAAGGCTGAGGTAGAAAAAATAAGAGAACAAATTCAAAATATAGAGTGATATTATGAAGCTTGTAAATATAGGTTTTGGCAATTTAATAAATGCCGATAGAGTTATTGCCGTTATCAGTCCCGATTCTGCACCTGCAAAGCGTATGATTCAGGAATGTAAAGAAAGGGCACAGCTTATAGATGCTACCCACGGCAGAAAAACAAAAACGGTTATTATTACAGATAGTGATAATGTAGTGTTATCATTTTTATCAGCAGAGCAGCTGCTTCAACGCTTTGATGCAGAAAAAGGAGGTCAAGAATTTGGCTTTAATGAGTAAAGGTAATTTAATTATTCTTTCGGGCCCTGCAGGGGCAGGTAAGGATGCCGTACTTGCTGAGGTTAAACAGAAATGTACAGGAATAAAGCAATCAATTTCTATGACAACCCGTGCTATGCGCCCCGGTGAAGTAGATGGTGTTGATTACTTTTTTACCGATAAAGAAACCTTTGAAAAACATATTCAAGATGATTATTTTATTGAATATGTTTTATATAACGGTAATTACTACGGTACGCCAAAGAAAAAGGTGCAGGAAATTCTTGATGAAGGCTATGATGTGCTTTTTAAAATTGAGGTTGAGGGAGCAGGTAATATCAGAAAAGCATTCCCTGAGGCAATTTCAATTTTCATCATACCACCATCAATAGATGTACTTAAAGCCCGTCTTAAGGGCCGTGGCACCGAGTCTGAGGAAAGCTTCAATAATCGTATTAAGATTGCTCAAACGGAGCTTCTGAGGGCAAAAGAATATAATTATATTGTTGTTAACGATGAGCTTTCCGTTTGTGCAGACGATGTTTGTGCTATTATTGGCACAGAGCGTTCCCGTTACGAAAAAATGGAAGCCTTCGTTAATAATATGATAAAACAATCATAAATTGATTTTAAAAAAAGAGAGGAACAAAATTATGCTTAATCAAGATTTATCAAAGGTTCTTAAAGGACACATCAGCCGTTATTCTCTTGTTACTGCAACTGCAAAAAGAGCAAGAGCAATTTCCGACAAAAACCTTGAGGATAAGGTTATCACAACAGAAAAGGCTGTTAGTGTTGCGCTTAACGAGTTTATTGATGGCGACTATGTAATAGTTGAGCCTGATGAAATTGCAAATATCTAATGATGAATGAAGCTGCTTTTTTTGCACTCGTCGCCGTTGAGGGGCTGGTGTATCACTTTGATGCACCGTATTCCTACAAAATTCCTGCAGAGCTTGAAGCAAAGGCACAGCCGGGCTGTAGGGTAATGGTGCCCTTCGGCAACGCAAATAAGAAAAAACAAGGACTTATACTGTCTGTGAAGCCACTTATTGAGGCAGATAACGGTGTAAAGCTTAAAGTAATCTCATCGGTTTTAGATGAAAAACCGTTGTTTGATGAAGAAAGACTTGCGCTTGTTACCTGGCTTAAGGATAATACCTTCTGCACTCTTTTTGAGGCAGCAAAAGCAATGCTTCCGGCAGGTATAGGTCTAAACTACATTATTTCTTATGTTGCAGAAAAAGTGGATTCTACCCAATTAGATAAGCTTTCATTTGATGAAAAAAGAGTTTATGAATATCTGAAAGAAAGCAGTAAGTATGTAAAAAAAGAAAAAATACTTGCTGATTTAGGCTTTGATAGTGATTCGGATATTCTCTCTAAAATGGAGAAAAAAGGCGTTTTACTTGCTAATACCGATGCTAAACGTAAAACAGGCGATTTTACCGTTAAAAACGTTCGCCTTGCAATGTCTGAAGAGGAGGCTTTAGCAGTTATTAAAAGCCTGACAGCAAAGCAAAAGAGCGTTGCAAATCTGCTTTTAGATATTGGTGGCGCTTCCGTTAAAGAGGTTTGCTATTTTTGTGGTGTTACCCCTGCAGTTGTTACAGCCCTTGAAAAGAAGGGGATAGTTGAGCTTTTCGATAGCGAGATTTACAGAAAGCCGCGTTACGAAATGAGCTCTGTAAGAGCAGAATCACCAACACTTACGCCCGATCAAAACAAGGCATATACAGAGCTTTTATCCAAGTATAAAGAGAAAAAGGCAGCTGCGTATTTGCTTTACGGTGTTACGGGTAGTGGTAAAACACAGGTTTTTCTCAAGCTTATTGAGGATGTGGTGCGTGATGGCAGGGGCGTTATTGTAATGGTGCCCGAAATTGCCCTTACACCACAAACCTTAAACATTTTCTATTCTCATTTTGGCGATAGTGTTGCAGTTTTTCACAGTGCACTTTCTGCAGGCGAAAGAATAGATGAGTGGAAAAGGGTGAAAAATGGTGATGCTAAAATAGCAATCGGTACTCGCTCTGCAGTTTTTGCGCCCTTCGAAAATCTCGGTCTTGTTGTTATGGATGAGGAGCAGGAGCATACATATAAATCAGAAATGTCACCACGCTATCATGCTCGTGATGTGGCAAAATTCAGATGTGTGCACAATAATGCCTTGCTTGTTTTAGCTTCTGCAACTCCATCAATTGAGAGCTATACCAATGCTTTAAACGGCAAATACGGTCTTGTAAAGCTGTCATCAAGGTACGGTGAGGCTGATTTGCCTAATGTTAAAACTATAGATATATCTAATTCAAGCGGACCTGTAAGTAACGAGCTTTATTCTGCTATTGAGGAGTGTCTTGAAAACAAGCATCAAGCTATTCTTTTAATGAACAGGCGTGGCTTTAACACCTTTGCAGTTTGCAAAAACTGTAAAACTGTTATAACCTGCCCGTATTGCAGTATATCGCTTACATATCATAATGCCAATAACAGGCTTATGTGCCATTGCTGTGGCCATTCACAAAGCTATACAGATACCTGCCCGCAGTGTGGTGAAAAAGCTGTTTCCTATGCAGGGTACGGTACTCAGCGTATTGAAAACGAGCTTGAAACGGTTTTTCCTAATGCCCGTATTTTGCGAATGGATGCAGATACAACAATGGCAAGGTATTCTTATCAGGACAAGCTGACTGCCTTCGCAAACGGAGAATATGATATCCTTTTAGGCACCCAAATGGTTGCCAAGGGGCTTGATTTTCCAAACGTAACGCTTGTGGGTATAATATCAATAGACCATCAGCTTTATAACGATGATTTCAGAAGCAGTGAAAAGGCTTTTGATTTATTAACCCAGGTAATCGGCAGGTCGGGCAGAGGTAAAAGTAAGGGTGCAGCTTATATTCAAACAATTGTACCCGAGCACGATATTATAGAGCTTTCTGCTGCCCAAGATTACGAAAGCTTTTACCAAATGGAGTCTGTAATCAGAAAAAGTATGATTTATCCTCCGTTTTGTGATATATGCTCAATTACGTTTTTAAGTGAGCAGCAAAACAAAGCATACCGTTGCGCCCTTAATTTCTTTGAAATGCTTAAAAGCGCTGCCAGCGATGAGTACAGCGATGTTAAAATAAATGCTTTATCACCTGTGCAGCCTCGTATTAGTAAGGTTAGCAACAAATATAGGTATGTTCTTACTGTTAAATGTAAAAACAATAAGCGATTCAGAGAGATGATGTCATCTCTTGTTAAACAATATATGAAAAATGTTCAAAATAATGGTGCAAGCATTACCATTGATATGAACCCGATTATGTAGTCTTTAGGAGAAATAAAATGGCACTTAGAAATATTAGAGTGGATGATGACCCGATTTTAAGAAAAAAATCTCGTCCTGTTACTGAATTTAACGACAGACTTTTTGAGCTGCTTGACGATATGAAGGATACAATGTATAACTCAGGTGGAGTAGGTCTTGCAGGTCCGCAGGTAGGCGTTTTGCGCAGAGTTGTTGTTATGGATGTAAGTGAGGACAGAAATGAGTATATTGAGCTTATAAACCCCGAAATAACAGAGGTTGATGGTGCTCAAACAGGCACCGAGGGTTGCCTTTCACTTCCCGGACTTTGTGGAATCGTAACACGCCCGAATGTTGTAAAGGTAAAGGCACAAAACCGTGAGGGTAAATGGTGCTTGTACAAGGGCGAGGGCCTTAAGGCTCGTTGCTTCTGCCACGAAATAGACCACCTTGACGGTATTCTTTATAAAGATAAATTAGATGAGGGAGAGGTCCTTCACAGAGTAGATGCGGAGTAATAAAATGAGAGTAGTGTATATGGGTACACCGGATTTTGCCGTTGCACCTTTAAAAGCATTAATTGAAAACGGCTACGAGGTTGTAGGAGCTTTCACCCAACCCGATAAGCCTGTAGGTAGAAAAGCCATTCTTACACCACCACCTGTAAAGGTTGTGGCTCTTGAAAATAATATCCCTGTTTTTCAGCCAAACAGCTTAAAAAACGGCGAAGGCGTGAAGATATTAGAAGAGCTTAAACCCGATATCTGTGTAGTTGTTGCATACGGTAAAATTTTACCTAAGGATTTTCTTGAATATGCAAAATACGGCTGTATTAACATTCATGGCTCAATTTTACCTGAATACAGGGGGGCAGCTCCCATACAGCGCAGCGTTATAGACGGCAAAGAATATGCAGGCGTAACATCTATGCAAATGGATGTGGGGCTTGATACAGGTGATATTTTATTTATTGAAAAAACAAAGATTCTTGAAAACGAAACCTCAGGTGATTTGTACGAGCGCCTTACCGTTATTGGTGCAGAGCTACTTATAAAAACACTTACTGCTATTGAGAATGGCGATGCAACACCTGTTAAACAGGATGACTCCTTAAGCACATATGCTGCAATGCTGGATAAAACAATGTCGCCGGTAGATTGGGCAAAGCCGGCTCTTGAAATTCATAACCAAATCAGAGGACTCGACCCTTGGCCTGTTGCACAAACAACCCTTAACGGTAAAAGCCTGAAGCTTTTCAGGTCAGTGGTTTCAAGTGAGTATAGTGGTGGAACACCCGGTGAGGCTTTTGTGTTAAAAAACGGACTTGGCGTTTATTGTGGTGACGGCAAGGCAGTTGTTATAACAGAGGTTCAGTACGAAGGTAAAAAACGAATGAAGGCAGCAGATTTTCTTAGAGGCTGTCAGCTTGAAAAAGGTACTGTATTAGGTTGAGATTTATTTTAGTTATTAAATCAATATAATTGTATAAAATATATATGATTTGTTGATTATAAGGAGCGATTATTTTGCCGTATTTTTATTTTGATTACTATTACCTTATCCTTGTTGTACCTGTAATTATTCTATCTTTAATTGTTCAGGTTGTGTTAAAAAGCACATACGCCAAATACTCAAAGGTTGGTAATATGCGTAACATTACGGGTGCACAGGCAGCACAGCTTGTGTTAAACCATTACGGTATTACAGATGTAGTAATTCTTCCGGGGCGGGGTACACTTACCGACCACTACGACCCCACCAAAAAGAAAATTGTTTTATCGGAGGGCGTGTATAACAGTACGTCAATTGCAGCAATAGGTGTTGCTTGCCACGAGGCAGGCCACGCAGCGCAGCATGCACAGGGCTATGTGCCTATTAAAATTCGAAACAGTATATTACCTGTTTGCAATTTGGGCTCTACTCTTTCAATGCCACTTTTGTTGATTGGTGTGTTTATAAGCTTTTATCCGTTAATTTGGATTGGTATTGCATTCTTTAGCTTTACAGCAATATTTCAGCTTGCAACATTACCTGTTGAATTTAATGCAAGCAGTAGAGCAATCAGCGTTATTGAATCAAACGGACTATTAGCTGCACAGGAGCAGAAAGGTGCTGTAAAGGTGCTTAAGGCTGCTGCTATGACATATGTTGCAGCGCTTGCTGTCAGCTTAGCAAACCTGCTTAGACTTATTTTAAGCTTTGGGAGAAAAAGACAATGAATAAATCTGCAAGGCAGTTGGCCTTTGAGGTTTTATATAAAATTGAAAAGGATAAGGCTTATTCAAACCTTGCTCTTGATAGTGCTGTAAAGACTTTTTGTACTAACAGTACAGATATTAGTTTTATATCTTACTTGGTTTACGGTGTGGTTGAGCGTAAAATTACACTTGATTTTGTTATACAAAAACACCTTAATCAACCTATTCATAAGCTGAAAAAAGAAGTGTTGACTATTTTGCGATTAGGGGCATATCAAATACTTTTTTCGCAAAAGGTGCCTGATTCTGCTGCAGTAAACGAAAGCGTAAACCTTGCTAAAAACAATAAATTAACCTTTGCAGCAGCAATGATAAATGCTGTTTTACGCCGTATCACCACACAAGATTTAGTGTTAGATGAAGCTGCAACGCAAGAAGAAAAGATTTCTGTAGAGTGCTCTGCACCTATGGAGCTTGTTAGGTTTTTGGTTTACCACTACGGTGTAGATAATACAAGGCTTTTTTTACAAAGTGCCCTTGAAGCTAAAAAAATATATGTAAAAGTAAATACAGTTAAAACAACCCTTTCTCAGTTAGTGGAAAAGTTATCTCAAGAGGGTGTAGAAAGTGAAGCTTGCTCTGTAAAGGATGCTTTACTTATAAAGCTCAACGGTGCAGTTTACGATCTGCAATGCTTTAAAGATGGCCTTTTCCACGTAGAGGATTTATCATCACAGCTTTGTGTTAATGCTTTGCGGGCTTTTGAAGGCTGTACAGCTTTGGATGTTTGCTCAGCCCCCGGTGGCAAAACCTTCAGTATAGCAGAGCATATGGGTAATAAAGGTACTCTTTATTCTTGTGATATATATGAGCAAAGAGTGGGTTTAATCGAAAACGGAGCCCAAAGGTTAGGACTTAGTTGCATACACACGTTAGTAAATGATGCATCTGTATTTAACGAAAACATACCTTTAGCTGACAGGGTGTTGTGTGATGTGCCTTGCTCAGGACTTGGTATTATAGGCAAAAAGCCTGAAATAAAATATAAAAAGTTAGATGATATTAAGCCTTTAATTCCTCTGCAAAAGCAGATTTTAGAGGTGTCATCCAAATATGTAAAAAAGGGTGGCAGGCTCGTTTATTCAACCTGCTCAATTAACCCTAATGAAAACCGAAAGGTTTGCGATGCTTTCTTAAAAGAGCATTCCGAGTTCAAAGCTGTTCCCGTTTTACCGGAAATAGCACGAACAATAGACGAGGGCAGCTATTTAACGTTAATGCCACACACAAATAATTGCGATGGATTTTTTATTGCAGCATTTGAGAAAGAGTAAGAAGTATGGATATAAAAAAAGATATAGTCTCATATAATTTGCAAGAGCTCAGCACAGAGCTTAAAGCACTTAATCTGCCTTCCTTCAGAGCAAAGCAAATTTATGATTGGTTACATAAAAAAGGCGTTACACGCTTTGAGGATATGACCAATATTTCCAAAGATCTGATAAGCCTTTTAAATGAAAAATTTGTTATATTATCCTGCAAAATTGAAAGAAAGCTTGTTTCTCAGTTGGATAATACTGTAAAATATCTGTATTCCTTACCTGACGGTGAGTACCTCGAATGTGTTGTAATGGATTATAAATACGGCCACACTATTTGCGTTTCAACTCAGGTTGGATGTAAAATGGGCTGTGCTTTTTGTGCCTCCGGTATAGGTGGCTTTAAAAGGCAGCTTACCCCATCAGAGATTTTAAGCCAAATCTACACAGCACAGCGAGATTTAGGCTTGCGCATTTCCCGTATAGTTTTAATGGGTATGGGGGAGCCTTTAGATAATTTCGAAAATGTTATGAAATTTTTAGAGCTTGTAAGCGATGAGAACGGACTCAATATCGGTATGAGGCATATTTCCTTATCAACAAGTGGTATAGTACCTAAAATATATGAGCTTCTTGAGCGTAAGCCACAGCTAACACTTTCTGTTTCCTTACACGCTCCCAATAACGAAATTCGTTCAAAAATAATGCCTGTAAATAAAAGCTGGGATATTAACGAGCTTTTAAAGGCTTGCAGAATATATGCAGATAAAACATCTCGCCGAATCTCCTTTGAATATGCTATGATGAAGGGCATAAACGATACTCCTCAGTGTGCAAAGGAGTTAGCAGCTGTTTTAAAAGGCATACTTTGTCATGTAAATCTTATACCTGCAAACGAGGTTGCTGAAAAAGCGCACCAACGCAGTGATGATAGCAGTATAAACACATTTAAAGCTATTCTCGAAAAAAGCGGACTTACAGTTACTGTAAGAAGAACACTCGGTTCAGATATAAACGCCTCCTGTGGTCAGCTCAGGCGTAATAAAATAAAAGAGGATGAAAGTCAATAAAAAGAGGTGAAGCACCATGGTTATAAGAGCAATAAGTGATATTGGTCTTTATAGAGAAAGCAACGAAGACTCCTGTGAATACGGCTATTTCGGTGATACAGACGGTTTTGTAGTCGTCTGTGACGGAATGGGTGGTGCTTCGGGTGGCAAGATTGCAAGCACTATGTGTTCAAGTACGGTGTCCCAGGCTATTAAAAAAGGCTACAGACCTAAAATGACGGTCAAGGCTGCCCGTAATCTTTTAGAGTCGGCTATTACCAAGGCCAACTACCAGGTTTATGAAAAGGCGCAGTCGGACCCATATCTTCACGGAATGGGTACTACAATAGTTGCAGCAATCATTATTAAAAATATTGCCGTTATTGCCTATGTAGGTGATAGCCGAGCATATATTTTAAATGAACAGGGGGTTAAGCAGATAACTAAAGACCACTCCTTAGTTCAGCTTATGATTGACGAGGGTAAAATCACCTCGGAGGAAGCAAAAACACACCCTGACAGAAACATAATAACAAGAGCTGTGGGTGTTGTTAACTTTGTAGATGTTGACTTTGAGATTGTTGATTTCACTACAGGCGACAAGCTTCTTCTTTGTACAGACGGCTTAAGTGGTAGTGTAGAGGATAACGAATTAATTGAAATTATTAACGATGATATTAATTTCTCAACAGAAAAACTTGTAGAAAGAGCGTTAGAAAACGGCAGTAAAGATAATATTACAGTCGCATTAGTAGGCGCCGAAGGTCAAGGAGAGTAAGTTATGGAAAATTATGTTGGTAAAAGAATAGACGGAAGATATGAGATTCAAGATGTTGTGGGCGTAGGTGGTATGGCTGTTGTTTACAAGGCATACGATAATCTTGATGACAGAATTGTTGCTGTTAAAATTCTTAAGGACGAGTATCTTGCAAATGAGGAGTTTCGCCGTAGATTTAAAAATGAATCAAAGGCTATAGCAGTACTTAATCACCGAAATATTGTTAAGGTTTACGATGTTAGCTTTGGTGATAGGCTTCAGTATATTGTAATGGAATATATTGAGGGTATATCCCTTAAAGAGTACATTGAGCAAAGAGGTGTGCTTGATTGGAATGAGGCACTGTTCTTTGGTATTCAAATTCTCCGTGCTTTACAACACGCTCACGATAAGGGTATTGTTCACAGGGATATTAAGCCACAAAATATAATGCTACTCGAAAACGGCACTATAAAGGTAACAGACTTCGGTATTGCAAGGTTCAGCCACGGCGAAACCCGTACAATGACCGAAAAAGCAATTGGTTCTGTTCATTATATAAGTCCCGAGCAGGCTAAGGGTGAGCTTACAGACGAAAAAGCAGATATTTATTCTATAGGTATTGTTTTCTATGAAATGCTTACAGGTAAGCTTCCTTTTGAGGCAGACAGTGCAGTTTCTGTTGCTCTTATGCAGGTTAATAATGACCCGACTCCACCAAGGTCAATTAACGAGGCTATTCCTCTTGGCTTTGAGCAAATAACCTTAAAGGCTATGGAGAAAAGTACTCGCGACCGATATCAAACAGCAGCAGAAATGCTTCTTGACCTTGAAGAGCTTAAAAGAAATCCAAATATAAAATTTGATTATACACCTTATTTTGTGGACGAAGAGCCTACAAGATATATTGGTAAAATACAGGGTAGCTCAAGGCCGACTACCACATCGCAGGAAACTGTTGTGCAAGACCCTGTTAAAACTGTTCCACCTGCTGTAGTTAACCGTAAAAGAGTTGCCACAACACAGGGTGCACATCCACAAACGGTTGTTGAGGAACCTATTGAGAATACAACAGCTTCAAAATCTAAAAAGGTACCTATTATTGCAGGTGTTGCCTTTGCTGTTGTAATATTTATACTTGTTTTAATTATCGGTCAGCTTAAAAACGGCACCTGGACTCTTGGTGTAGGTAAAAAAATTGAGGTTGATAATTTTATCGGAATGAATTACGAGGAAGAAATCCTCAACAATGACCTTTATAAAGATAAATATAATTTTGAGGTTTCCTACGAGTCCTTTACTGACGGTAAAGATGGTTGCGTATTTAAGCAAGACCCTGAGGCAGGCTCCGAGGCCGCAAAGGGAGTAACAATTCGCTTGTATGTTGCTAAATCAGGTGAGGGTGTAACTATTCCTGATTTTGAAGGAGAAAACTATCAGTCTGCATATAATACATTAGAGTCTATGGGCTTTATTGTTAAGCTTATGCCGGATACTGCATCTACTGCCGAGGTAGGTACTGTTATAAGAACAGACCCGTCTGCAGGTGCAAGCGTTTTCCCGGGCTCAAATGTGTATGTATATTATGCGGCAGCAAATGTTGGTACATTATTTAAAATGCCTAATTTAATGGGTATGAATGTTGAAGAAGCTAAAAAAGTAATCGCTGACAGTGGTTTGGTTTTAGGTGGCGTCGAAACAGTTGATACCTCTGCAAAGAAGGATATTATTGTAGAACAGTCGCCTAAAGATGGTTCACCTGTGCAAAAAGGTGATAGTGTAATGCTCACTGTAAGCTCAGGTAAGGTTTCCTTTGAAAAGGGTATAGTTCTCCCAACAAACGTAGGCACACTTTCTGTTAAGGTTGAGCTTGATGGTAATGCTGTTGCAACAGATAGTGTAGATACAAACCAAAACAGCAGCTATAATATTAAGGTTTCAGGCGAAGGTAAAGCTGAGCTTAAGGTGTACCTTAACGATAAGCTGTATTATAGTGGTGAGGTTCATTTTGATAAAGAGCCTGTAAGCCTTTGGTATGAAAAATATCATCAGGTTGATTTTTATGTTGATGTTGTAGGAATGAGTGTTAACGAGGCAAGAATCGCTTTAGGTAATGCAGGCTATAATAACATTACAATTCAAGAGCAGGAGAGTGATTCTGCAGAAGGTACCGTTTTAGGTCAATCACCATCACAAGGCTCTGCACCTAATCTTGATAAAACAGCAACTATTGTTTTAACTGTTGCTAAACCCAAGCAGTCAGGCTCAGTTGATGCAACAGTTGAAGATACTTCAAGTGAGGCACAGGTGCAATAATGGCAGAAAAGGTACTTAATGGAATAATTATTAAGGGTATAGGTGGCTTTTACTATGTAGAAGCAGACAGTGAGCTTTATGAGTGCAAGGCAAGGGGTGCTTTCAGAAAGAAAAAAATTACCCCACTTGCAGGTGATAAGGTAACAATAACAGTAAGAGAAGGTAAAGAGAATACTATAGATGAAATTGAGGAACGCAAGAATTTTCTTGTAAGACCTCCTGTAGCAAATATAGATACTCTCGTTATAGTTTCCTCTGTAAAGGAGCCTGTGCCAAGCCTGCTTGTTATAGATAAGCTTACTGCAATTGCCGTAGATAAGGGTATAAAGCCTTGCGTGGTTTTTTCTAAAAGTGATTTGGGTGAAACTTCCGAATACGAAAAAATCTATGCTAAGGCAGGTGTTCCCTTTGCTGCTGTTTGTAATAAAACAGGCGAGGGTGTTGAAAGTGTAAAGGAAATGATAGGCGATGGTATTACCGTTTTTACAGGTAATACAGGTGTAGGTAAATCCTCACTTTTAAATGCAATTGATTCTCGTTTTTCCCTTGCCACAGGCGAAATCAGTGATAAATTAGGCAGAGGCAGGCACACTACACGTGAGGTTACACTCTACCACGTAGGCAACGGCTTTGTTGCCGATACACCCGGCTTTTCTTCTCTCGATATTCAGGAAACTAACGATATTATCCTTAAAGAAAATTTGCCGTTTTGTTTCCCTGAATTTGAAGAATATCTTGGCAGATGTAAGTTTTCAACCTGTTCACATACAGTTGAAAAAGGTTGCCTTATTTTAGATGCAATTGAAAAAGGGCTTATCCATAAAAAGAGGCACGAAAGCTACGTTGCAATGTACAACGATGTAAAAAAACTTAAGGAGTGGGAGCTGTAACACATTTTTATCACCCTCATATTATGTAACAAAGGAGTGGTGATTTATGAAAGTTGTAGTATACCAAAGCCCAAAATTCCTTAAAGGCTTTTTAAAGCTGTTGTTTGGTATAAAGGAATAAAATACATAAAGAAAGCAGGCAGTGTTGTCTGCTTTTCTTTTATACTCTTGATTTGTTGAATTTATAAGTTTATAATATAATAAATTTAATGTGAAGAAGGATTATCTATGAAAATCATTGATTTAATAACTCGTGATTCCTTTTCTCTTTCCTTTGAGGTTTTTCCACCAAAAACAGAAATGGCTTTCGATAGTGTTAAAACTGCTACAGAGGAAATTGCAAGGCTTCAGCCGTCATTTATGAGTGTTACATACGGTGCGGGTGGTGGCACAAGCAAATATACTTTAGATATTGCTAAAAATATTAAAGAGATTTACGGTGTGCCTACTCTTGCACATCTTACCTGTGTTTCGTCCTCGCGCCAAACCGTGCAGGAAAGGATACAGGAAATTGCTGAATCGGGTATTACAAATGTTATGGCGCTTCGTGGAGATATTCCTGCTTCAATGGAGAATGATGACCGTAGCAATTGGGATTACCAATATGCATTTGAGCTTGTAAGAGAGCTTAAGGAATCGCCCTACGATTTTTGCATAGGTGGTGCTTGTTACCCCGAAATCCACCCCGAAAGCCCTAATCAAAAGGAGGATATACTTCGCCTTAAGGAAAAGGTTGAGGCAGGGTGTGATTTTCTTACAACTCAAATGTTTTTTGATAATAATCTTTTGTATAACTTCTTGTATAAAATCCGTGAGGCAGGTATCACCGTGCCTGTTATTCCGGGTATTATGCCAATCACTAATGCAAATCAGGTTGAAAGGGCAATTAAGCTTTCCGGCTCCTTTATTCCACAACGCTTTAAAAGTCTTGTGGATAAGTTTGGCTCTAATCCTTCGGCAATGCGCCAGGCAGGTATTGCATATGCAACAGACCAAATTATTGATTTATATGCAAACGGCATAACCAATGTTCACGTTTACTCAATGAACAAGCCTGATGTTGCACAAAAAATACAAGATAACCTTTCAGATATAATAGGGAAATAGGTATAAATATGAACTTTAGAGATTATTTAAAAAATAATATAGTGTACCTTGATGGTGGCTTTGGCACATTGCTCCAAGCACAAGGGCTAAAGCCCGGTGAGTATCCCGAGCGTTGGAATTTATCTCATCCCAATGTGGTGGAGAGCATTCACAAAGCATATTTTGATGCAGGTAGTAATGTTGTTTGTACAAATACCTTTGGAGCAAATACGCTCAAATTTTCTTTAGATGAATTAGAAAGGATAATTTGCGCCGCTGTTAAGAATGCCAAAAATGCAAGAGAGCATAGCGAAGCTTCACAAAACAAATATATTGCCCTTGATATTGGCTCAACAGGTAAGCTGCTTAAGCCCTTAGGTGAGCTTGATTTTGAGGATGCAGTAAAGGTATTTTCTCAAACAGTTGCTTTAGGTGTAAAATATGGTGTTGACCTTGTAATTATCGAAACAATGAACGATAGCTATGAAACAAAGGCAGCACTTCTTGCAGTTAAAGAAAATTGCGATTTACCTGTTATTGTTACTAATGCTTATAGTGAAGATGGCCGACTTATGACAGGCGCAACACCCGCAGCAATGGTTGCATTGCTTGAGGGTATGGGGGTAGATGCTTTAGGTGCAAACTGCTCTTTAGGTCCTGCACAGCTTCGTGGTGTGGCAAAGGAGCTTTTAGAGAATGCCTCTGTTCCTGTTGTACTTAAGCCTAATGCAGGCTTACCCTGCTCTGTAGACGGTAAAACTCATTTTGATGTGGATGCATTTGAGTTTTCAAAAGAGGTTGCCGAGGCAGTAACACAGGGTGTGCGTGTTGTTGGTGGCTGCTGTGGTACAACGCCACAGTATATTGCGCAGGTCGTTAAAGCAACAAAGGGCTTACAGCCTGTAGAAATTCAACCTAAAAGCATTACGGCAGTATCATCATTTTCTCAAGCCGTATGCTTTGGCAATAAGCCGATTCTTATTGGTGAAAGAATTAATCCTACAGGTAAAAAACGCTTTAAACAAGCTCTTACGGAGAATGATATTGGCTATATTCTTGCAGAGGGCGTTAACCAAAAAGAAAAGGGCGTACATATTCTCGATGTTAACGTAGGGCTTCCTGATATAGATGAAAAAGCAATGCTCTTGAATGTGGTTTGTGAGCTTCAATCAGTTGTTGATTTACCTTTACAAATAGATACTGCAGATTACGAGGCAATGGAGCTTGCTCTTCGCAGATATAACGGTAAAGCATTAATAAACTCTGTAAACGGTAAGCAGGAGAGTATGGCACATATTTTCCCACTTGTAAAAAAATACGGTGGCGTAGTTGTGGCGCTTACTCTCGATGAGTATGGTATACCTCAAACAGCAGAGGGCAGGTTTAATATAGCAAAAAAAATTCTTGCAGAAGCTGCTAAATACGGTATTGACAAAAAAGATATTATTTTCGATACTCTTGCAATGACAGTCAGTGCAGATAATAATTCTGCCAACATAACCCTTGAAGCACTTAGCCGTATCAAAAACGATTTAGGCTGTCATACCTCTCTTGGTGTTTCTAACGTGTCATTCGGCCTTCCTGTAAGAGATGCCGTTAACAGCACGTTCTTTGTGTTAGCTCTTCAAAAAGGGCTTTCTGCAGCCATTATGAACCCTTATTCGCAGGATATGATGAAGGCTTACTATTCGTATAACGCATTAAAGGGATTGGATGAAAACTGTGCAGAGTATGTTAATGCATCAAGTGAATTTGCCGTTGCAGCAGCAACAGCAGGGGCACCCTCAACAGCAAATAAAGATGAACTAAAGTATTCCTCGGAGCTTCAGTATGCAATTATTAAAGGCTTTAAGGCACAGGCAGTAGAGCTTACAATGCAAAGTCTTGAAGCAAAAGAGCCTTTGACGGTTGTTAATGAGGATATAATACCTGCACTTAATATAGTGGGTGAGGGCTTTGAAAAGAAAACCGTTTACCTTCCACAGCTCCTTATAAGTGCCGAGGCAGCAAAAGCAGCCTTTGAGGTAATAAAAGAGCATATGCCTGCTACAAATGGTGAAAACTCAAGTAAAACCTTTGTAATTGCTACAGTTTACGGCGATATACACGATATAGGTAAAAATATCGTAAAGCTATTATTAGAAAATTATGGCTTTAATGTTGTGGACTTAGGCAAAAATGTTCCTGCACAGGATATTGCAGATAAAGCAGTTGAACTGCACGCATCAATTGTTGGCCTTAGTGCACTTATGACAACAACAGTACCTGCTATGGAGCAAACAATTAAGCTTTTAAGGGAGCAAGCCCCTTGGTGTAAGGTTGTTGTAGGTGGTGCCGTTTTAACACAGGAGTATGCCGATAAAATCGGTGCAGATAAGTACGGCGCAGATGCTATGGCAACCGTAAGGTATGCTGAAGAAATATTTAATCAATAAAAAAACGGAGTAGCTTTCACTACTCCGTTTTTCATTGTAATTATAAGCTTTTATAATTAAAAGCAACTCTTTCGCCTGTGTGGGCATTAACAATTGCCTTGTGTACACCTATATAGGTGTTTGAAATATATTTATCTAAGTGTAGGCTACCAAAGAACCAACGCTTAAATTCACTGCATTTTGCCAATTCATCAAAGTATGCGTTAAGGGTTGTAACTCTGACAGCTTCACTTTCACCAAGCTTTAAAAAGCCTTTAATTGTAGATGAAGGCTCGTGGGTGAGTATAACATCTATTTTGCAGTCATACCTTTCAAGGTTTTCTGCGCCTTCAAGCAGCTCCTCTTTTGAAGGTATCTCGTATTTAAGCCAGGGGTTATCATCTATTCTCGAATCAAGGTCAGGGCTTTCGCCACCACCCATAGTAAATATTTTAAGGCCGTCTATTTCAAAAACCTGGCCCCTCATAAGGTGGAATATATTATCGGATATTTGGTGCACCTTGCCACCGTTCCAGGTGCTTAAGGGGTAGGCATTAAGTAAATCAAAATTTTCGTGGGTGCCGTCTATAAAGCAAATGTTGTATTTTCTCTTTGCAAGTGCTCTCAGGTTCTTTTGCTCTGCTTTAGATTTATCCCAAATAAAGCCAAAATCTCCACATACGATTAGTGTATCGCCCTCTTGTAAAAACTTTAAATCGTTTTTAGCGAGTCTGTTTGGGTCACCGTGTGTATCACCGGTAATATAAACCATATTTTTGTTCTCCTTTTTTGCGTTTTTCTATTTAACTTTGTCGAATTTTATGTTATGATATTTGTAATTATGAATCTTATTATATTTTATAACATTTATCGGTGAATGTCTATGAAAAAATTATTTATTTTTATATTATCTTTAATTTTAATTATTCCAAGCCTTTCTGTTGTAGGCTTTGCACAAGAGGAGCCTGCTGTTAAAACAGCAAACGGCTACTACGATATAGATTCCCCGGATTACGAATCGGAAATTTGCTTGCTTGTTAATGCAGATACAGATACAGTAATTTACAGCAAAAATGCAGATATGGTTACTGCCCCTGCTTCGCTTACAAAGGTAGTTACAGCCCTTGTTGTGCTTTCCAAGGGGGATTCATTCGATACACAAATACTTTGTACACAAGAGGCAGTAGACAGCCTTTTAGGTACGGGTAGCTCTATTGCAGGTCTGCTTGCAGATGAAATAGTTTCTCTGGAAATGCTTTTGTATTGCCTTTTTCTTCCCAGCGCTAACGATGCTGCTGCAGTTTTAGCAGACCATTACGGAAACGGCGACCCACAAAGCTTTGTTGATGAAATGAACGAATATTGCAAAAATCTCGGTTGCAAAAACACTTTTTTTGCTAATGCTCACGGTCTTGATGATGAAACTGTTGAGGGCTACAACGGCACAACACAAAACCAGACTACAGCAAGTGATATGTACCTTATTGCCAAAGAAGCTCTTAAGAGTGATGTTATTAAAAAGATTTCGTCAAAATACGGCAAAACAATGCCACCTACAAACAAGCACGCCGAAGAGAGATATTTGTATAATACAAATGCACTTCTTAACAGCTACGACCCACATTACTATGAGGGTGCAGTAGGTCTTAAAACAGGTACTACCGATAAAGCAGGCTCTTGCCTTGTTTCGAGTGCAACTAAAGATGGCTACACATATATTTCAATTGCTATGAAGGGCGATTTCGATTTTTTTGAATCAGGTAAACCCCGTAATACAGCCTTCGCAACCTGCCGTTATATGCTGCAGTGGGCATTTTCAAATATCGAAATGAAGGTGCTTGCTGATGAAAACTACAATGTAGGTGAGGTTGCCGTTAAATATGGCAGAGGTAATGACTATGTAGGCGTTGTGCCTAAAGAGGATATTACTGCAATTGTGCACGAGGATATCAGCATAGATAATATGACTGTTGAGTATGCAGCTGATTTTCCTAAAGAGGTAAAAGCACCTGTAAAACAGGGCGATGAAATCGGTAAAGCAACGCTTATGTATAACGGTGTTGTTATTACAGAGCTTACCCTTGTTGCCCAGCAGGATGTTAAAAAGAATCATTTGTGGGCAATGTTTAACTGGTTGGTAAAGCTTTTAAGCTCTAAGCTGTTTGTTACATTCCTTATCATTGCTGTTGTTTTGGTTATTGTATACCTTTTAGGTACAAAGAATAATCGCCGTAGAAAAAAGAGAAGAAAGAATAGGGTAGAGGTAGTAAAGGATTATAGCAAACTTGCCAAATAAAAGCGCTTATAATTGTTAACTTTTTTAAAAATGCTACGTGAGAAAAACAGGTGAAAAAACGAGAAAAAATGAGCATAAGCGAGATAACGTTTGGTATATAAAAATTCTTTTAAAAAAGTGTTGACAACTCCGCGTTGCTGTGATAATATATCAAGGCAATGCGGGGTATTTATGTCCCGAATCTATTACGGAGGTATCTGTTATGTCTACTTATATGCCAAAAGGCAAAACTGAGCGTCAGTGGTATGTTCTTGATGCAGCAGGCAGAACTCTCGGTGAAGTAGCTGTTGAAGCAGCTGTTCTTCTCCGTGGTAAGCACAAACCAACATTCGCTCCACACGCTGATTGCGGCGACAGCGTAATTATCATCAACGCTGCAAAGGTTGTTCTCACAGGTAACAAGCTTGAGGACAAGTATTATCATCATCACACAGGCTACGTTGGTAACCTTAAGTCTGTAAAGTACGGCACACTTATGAAAACAAAGCCGGAATTTGCAGTACAAAAGGCTGTTAAGGGTATGCTCCCCGACAATACTCTCGGTAGAGCAGCTATGGCTCGCCTTCGTGTTTATGCAGGTGCAGAGCACGAGCAGGCAGCTCAGAAGCCTATCGTTAGAGAATTTTAAGGGAGGAGGCAATTATTATGTACGAAAGCAAAGCATATTTCTACGGAACAGGTAGAAGAAAAAAATCAGTAGCTCGTGTTCGTGTTTACCCGGGTACAGGTAAGGTAACAATTAACGACAGAGATATCGACGATTACTTTGGTCTTGAAACACTCAAGCTTATCGTTCGTCAGCCTCTCGCTCTTACAGAGAGTCTTGAAAAATACGATGTTGTTTGTCGTGTAAACGGTGGTGGCGTTACAGGTCAGGCTGGTGCTATCCGTCACGGTATTGCTCGTGCTCTTCTTCAGTCAGAAGATGATGTTCGTCCAATCCTCAAGAAGGCAGGCCTTCTTACTCGTGACCCAAGAATGAAAGAAAGAAAGAAATACGGTCTCAAAGGCGCACGTCGTGCACCACAGTTCTCAAAGAGATAATTGTTTCTTTGTGTTTTCCAACTCCTTGCAGAAATGCAGGGAGTTGTTTTTTGTAAAGTTGAAGTTATGAGAACTAAAAGCTTTGCTTTTGTGGTGGATAGCTATCTTTTCTTTATCCTTTTATTGAAAAAAGCTTTATATCCCCCTGTAGACATAAAAAATAACCCCTCTATTCACAAGTGTGAATAGAGGGGAATTATGTAAATTAAATTATGCTTCAACCTCTTCTTCGTCAGCGAAGATGTTTTCTGAATCGTCTACAAGACCGTTGTAATCGTTGTATGCAACAGCTAATTTGTTAAAGTTCTTAACAAGAACAGCCTGTGCAACAGGGCAGAGTGCAAATACAATTGCAAGAACAACTACAATAGCACCGCCTTCGCTAAACTTAAGGTCGTAGCGAGCTGCATTTTCCTGAAGTCTTTTTGCAAGCTTGTATTTCCAAACAAAACCAAAGATGCCTACTGTAACGATGTTGAGAAGGAAGCAGAATATGTATTTCATTGTTTTCTTGCCATCGCCTTCGCAAAGAGCGTTAACGTCCTTAGAAATTTTGTTCCAGAATACGATGTGATAAATACCAAATGTTACGATAGAAAGTAATATGTATGAAACCATACCTCTCTCTTTAATAGCTGATACCATTTTCAAAACTCCTTTTTGAGTATATTTACCATTAAAGTATAGTATAACTTTCAACAAAAATCAAGTGTTTTCAAAATATATGCACCATTATTCCTGAAAATAGTTAATTTGTATTAAAATATACTCTTTAATTTAATTTGTAACATTGACAATTTTACTATAATATGGGATAATATCTTCCGTATATGCGACAAAATTTAACTTAATTTAAGGGGGACTTCTTTTGAAGAAAGAGCTCGCAACAAAATACGACCCTAAGCAAGTAGAGGAGCGTATTTATAAATCATGGCTTGCAGGCAAATATTTCCACGCAAAGTGTGAAGATGGCAAGCCTACATACACAATAGTTATTCCACCACCAAATATTACAGGTCAGCTTCATATGGGACATGCTCTCGATAATACCTTGCAGGATATTCTTATCCGTTGGAAGAGAATGTCAGGCTACGATACTCTTTGGCTTCCCGGTACAGACCACGCATCTATCGCTACTGAGGCAAAAATTGTTGAAGCAATGCGTGCAGAGGGTATTACTAAAGAGGATTTAGGCCGTGAAGGCTTCCTTGAAAGAGCCTGGGCTTGGAAGGAGCAGTACGGTGGCAGAATTGTTGAGCAGCTTAAAAAGCTCGGCTCCTCTTGCGACTGGGATAGAGAGCGCTTTACTCTCGATGAAGGCTGTAGCAAAGCCGTTAATGAGGTTTTTTGCCGTCTTTACGAAAAAGATTTAATATACAGAGGTAACCGTATGGTTAACTGGTGCCCTTGCTGTAACACATCTATTTCCGATGCAGAGGTTGAGTATGAAGAAAAGGATGGTAGTTTCTGGCACCTTCTTTATACCGTTAAAGAAACAGGCGAAAAGCTTGAGCTTGCTACAACCCGTCCTGAGACAATGCTTGGTGATACAGCTGTTGCAATTAATGCTGAGGATGAAAGATATAAGCATCTTCACGGCTGCCACGTAATTTTACCACTTCTTAATAAAGAGATTCCTATTGTTTGCGATGAGCATGCAGATATGACAAAGGGTACAGGTGTTGTTAAAATCACTCCTGCACACGACCCTAACGACTTTGAGGTTGGCTTAAGAAACAACCTTCCTATTGTTCGTACCTTTACTTACGATGGTCGCCTTACAGGTGCAGAGGATAAGAGAATTGCCGATGAGCTTATTGCCAGTGGCAGAGCAACAGAGAATGAGCCTGAGGTACTCGACTGTGGTAAATACGCA
>JAZSGB010000001.1:0-8533 GCA_045532505.1 Acutalibacteraceae bacterium
CTGTGCAATACTCATGGGTGATACTCGTCAAAAAGGTCATATGATACCTATGTCATTTGAAGTGATGCGTATCTTTGAAGATGCAGGATTCAAACTTAAAGAGCTTATAATCAAAGAGCAACACAACTGCAAAGCAACAGGTTATTGGAAAACAAATAGTGTTAAATACAATTTCTTGTTAATTGCACATGAGTATTTGTTTGTGTTTAAAAAATAAACCGATGGCGAATGCCATCGGTTTATTTTTTAAAAGCATTATTTACCAGCCTTTTTAGAATACTTAATCTTATAAATAAAATTCATAAGGTGAGCATCAATTGGGCCTATTGGCTTAACATCTGCATAAAGCTCTGCACCAACAGCAGTTTTTGCGTGTTTTTCCATAACAAGCTCAACAGCCTCTGCATTGTACTGGTTATCTGCAACACAAATTGCGCCGTTATCCTTTACAAATACAGCATTTCTCTTGCCGAGCGCTCTTGCAACCTTTTTGCTTGAGCTAAGTGTGCTGTTCGGATTGAAAATTGCTGTTTTTACAACAGGGCCACAAAGCTGCGCAAAGTCATCAAGAAGAGGCTTTATTGTTTTGCCCTTTCTTGAAACTGCAACAACGTTAGGCTCTTTAGTGTGGCGAATAAAGTGAACATCCTCACGTTTTTTGTAGATTTCCCAGTGTAAATCTGCACTGTCGGGGATTTCTCCACCACCAACCCAAGCGCCACTCTTTGTATCAATAATAGCAGCAGATTTGCCTTCTTCACCAACAAAGAAGAAGTTGCCTTTTCTTTCGCTGTCGCAAGGAGCAAACTCTTTTGCAGCTACATATTTATCTCCAGATTTAATAACATCTGTAATGTAATCAATAACGCCTGCAAAGGTATCTACTGCTTTGCCTGAAACCTCTGCACAACGGGTAATAAGGAATTGCTCACAAACATCCTCAAGGGTTGTAGCAACCTTAAATGCATCCTCATAGTCAACACCGAGGCAAACTGCGCCATGGTGCTTCATAATAGCAGCCTTTGATGTAGAACGGGTAATTGCACCGATAACACCCTGGCGAAGCTTTGGCTGACCGGGAAGGCCGTATGTTGCACAAGGAACATCTGTACCGATAATCTCTGCAGCTTCACCCGTAATGTTGTTAATATCAAGACCAAGTGTGCTTACAACAGAAGCATTTTTCTGGTGTGTGTGAATAACAAAATTAATGTCAGGGCGAAGCTCGTAGCAGGATGCATGAATACCTTTTTCTGATGATGGCTTAACATCACCGTCATAGCTAAGGTCAGCAATGTTAACAAGCACAATATCATCAGGTGTGAGTGAATCGTATGCCATACCACTTGGTGTAATAACAAACTGCTTTTCGTTAATACGGCAGCTGATGTTACCCCATGTTCTGACAATAAGACCTGCCTTTAAAAGCTCGTGCCCAGCTTTAATAACTATATTTTTTGCTTCTAAAATATCCATAAAGCATATCCTTTCTCGGAATTTTAAAAGCCTTTCTCGTGTGAGAAAGGCTTTTTGTGTTATCTATTAGCCTTCTTTAACAGCAACGTTAGCAAATACTCTGTCAAATCTTGTAAGTGCTTCATCAATAAGCTCAGGAGTGTACTGTGCGTTTGTATAGAGACGGCTACCTGCAAGAGTAACAAGACCCTCTGCCATGTAAGCAGCGCCCATATACTGCATTTCTTTCTTTCTTTCGCTTGTAGCTGAAATAACACCGGGGATTGACCAAGGCTTGCACCAGTCGATTGAGTAGTGCATTGTACCAACTGTTTCAAGGTGGCAAACAGAACCTTCGTTCCAAGCAACGAATGGAAGGTTGTGCTTAACAATGAGCTCCTGAAGACCCTTTGTAAGTCTGTCGCCCATCTGGCCTGCTACCTGGCAAGCGTTTGTTCTGTCGATTTCTTCAAGTGTGAAGTAACCTGCACAGCAAGAAAGTGGGTTAGCAGTCATTGTACCACCGGTAAATGCCTTCTTGATTTTCATACCTGAGTCATCAAGACCTGCACCGAGGTACTTCATATATTCCTTCTTACCACCTACGCCACCTGCGCCAGGGTAACCACCTGCAATAACCTTACCGAAGATTGTAAGGTCAGGAGAAACACCGTAGTAGCCCTGAGCACCTGCCATACCGATACGGAAGCCTGTAACAACCTCGTCAAATACGAGAAGAGCACCGTATTTACGGCAAAGTCTTTCAACGCCCTTATTAAAATCATATGCAACAGGAGTTGTACCACTCTCCGGGCCGATTGGCTCAATAAATACAGCAGCTGTACCACCACGGAAAAGGTTTGCACGGAGCTTTCTTTCAAGGTCGTCAAGGTCGCCGGGGAAGAATTCCTGTGTATGCTTAAAGAGGTAAAGCGGAACACCGCTTGCCTGTGTGAACTTTGAGCCGGGAACACGGATACCGTAGCCCAACTGGTCTGACCAGCCGTGGTATGCGCCACCCATTTTAATAATATTCTTTTTGCCTGTTGCAAGACGAGCAACACGAACAGCAGTCATACAAGCCTCTGTACCTGAGCCCTGCATACGGAACATGTCTACGGTTTCAACGCTGTCTGAAATCTTCTTTGCGAGCTTGTACTCAAACTCGTGAAAAAGACCTGTTGAAGGACCACAAGTGTTAAGAAGGTCAATAACCTGGTCTCTGACAACCTTTGGGTTGGAGCCGAGAACTGTTGGGCCACCTGCCTGAAGGAAGTCAAAATACTCGTTGCCGTCAACGTCGTAGAGCTTCATACCCTCTGCCTTAGTAAAAACAAGTGGGAATGGGTAGTTGAAAGCAAGGTTGTGCTGAACACCACCCGGAATAACCTGCTTTGCCTCAGCAATCATTTCTTTACTTTTAGCACATTTCTTATCGTAATACTCTTCTTCGTATTTCTTAAGAACGTCCGGTTTGATTGTGTAGATTGGCTGTTTAATGAGCTCGTCGAGCTGTCTGTTTATGGCAGCAGCGTCATGATACTCGCTAATTGCAAATCTTGTGTCCATAATGATTCCTCCTGTAAAGTGAATTTTGATTCACTTTTTATTATACATTATAAAATATGCTTGTCAAGAGAAAATCAACACTTGCAGAAAATCGTGTGAAAACTTAACAAAAACTTAACAAGGTTTTTATGCACAATTAACCTAAAAAATCAAAATTTTTTTAATTTTTAAAGAGAACAAAAAAATTGTAGATATTTTGACTAAAAGAAATAACAAAATTAATTAATGATTTGTTGACAATATACCATTGTTCTGTTAAAATATTACAGAATATACATCAATCAAAAAAGGAGGATGTTTGTTTTGCAAAATCTTATGGATTCAAAAACTCTTGCCTACATAAACCTGTTCGGTATTTTAGGTACTCTCGAAAATCTTTGTGAGCTTGTACCTGAGGCATCCGAGCTCCTTGAGGGCAAAAAGCCAATTTCAATCGGCTTTGATGTTAAGGATGGTCCAAGCGCCACTCTCTACTTCAAAAACGGCAAATGCCGTATGGAGCAGGGCTGCTCTAACTGCGATGTTAAGCTTCCTTTCTCAAGCTGCGAAAAATTCAACGGTCTTATCGATGGTACCGTTACACCAATCCCTTCAAAGGGATTTCAGCACATAGGCTTCCTTCTCAAAACCTTTACTGCTCTTACAGATTTACTTACAAAGTATATGAGAGCATCTGAGGAAGACCTTAAGGACCCTGTTTTCTTTGAAAGAAGCACAAAGCTTATGCTCTACACAATTGGTGTTGCTATTGCACAAATAGGCAACAATGACCAGGTTGGTAAATTCAGCGCAAAAGCTATTGAGGATGGTAGTGTTTACATCGGTATCAAAAACGGCCCTGCAGTAGAGCTTGTTTGTAAAGACCATCGCCTTGTTACAATTAAAAAAGCTCCCGAAAAATATCGCTCTGCAATGGTTTTCGATTCTATTGAAACTGCAAGAGGTCTTTTCGACGGTAAGCTTAACGCGCTTGCTTGTATCGGTACAGGCAAAATCGAAATGCACGGACTTGTTAGTATGCTTGATAACATTAACCGTATACTCGACAGAGTTGCATTATATATTGGGTAAGGAGGCAGTGAAATGAGTAAAAAATATCCATTATACAAAACTACTAAATCAGACGAATATTTTCAGCGCGCTGCCAAGGTTATTCCTGCAGGTGTTTACGGACATTTAGGCCCTGCAGAGGGTCAGTTTATACCTGTTAACAGATGGCCTCGTTTCTCTGAAAAGGCACAGGGCTCATATTTCTGGGATGTTGACGGCAACAAGTATATCGACTATATGTGCGCATACGGCCCTAACATCCTCGGCTACTGCGATGAGGATGTTGACGCAGCTGCTATTGAGCAGATTAAAAAGGGTAACTGCGTAACCTCGCCCGATAAAATTATGATTGAGTGCGCAGAGCTTCTTGTAGATACAGTTGCTACTGCAGACTGGGCTTTCTTTGCAAAGAACGGTAACGATGCTACACAGGGAGCAATCCTTACAGCACGTGCACATACACATAGAAAAAAGCTTATTTTCTTCAACAACTTCTACCACGGTGTATCACCAATGGTGCAAAAGATTGACTATCCCGGCGTTACACCTGAGGATGTTGCAAACAACCTCTATGCCCGTTGGGATGATATTGAAGGCTTAAAGCAGATTATTGCTGAAAACGAAAATGAGATTGCAGCTATTATTGCACAGCCATACAACCACGGTAACTTTATCGACAACACTTTCCCTGTAGACGGCTTCTGGAAAGAGGTTAGGGAGCTTTGCACAAAGCACGGCATTGTTCTTATTATTGACGATGTTCGCTGTGGCTTCCGTCTTGACCTTGCAGGCTCTGACCACTTTTTCGGCTTTGAGGCAGACATTATCTGCTTCTGTAAGGCTCTTGCAAACGGCTACAATATGTCTGCCTTCTGTGGTAAAGAGTTCTTAAGAAATGCTGCTTCCAGCCTTTCCTACACAGGATCTTATTGGATGAGCGCAGTTCCTTTTGCAGCTTGTATTGCCTGTATCAATAAGCTTAAGGCTATTGATGCACCAAAGCTCTTCAAGGAGATGGGTACCCAGCTTACAGACGGCTTTGTTGCTGCAGGTAAGGAGCATGGCTTCGACCTCAGGGTAACAGGTGCACCTGCACTCTTCTACCTCAGAATAGCAAACGATGACGCTCTCCTTCTTCACCAGGATTGGGTTGCAGAATGTGTTAACAGAGGTATGTTCATCACCTCTCACCACAACCACTTTATTAACGCTTCTCTTACACAAGAGGATATTAACAGGTCTATTGAAATTGCAGAGGATGCATTCAAGGCTGTTAAAAAGCTTCATCCGGAGCTTGGATAATTAAATTACCGATGTTAATCGGCTCAATAAACAATTAGGAGGAATTAAAATGGCACTTTCAAAACAGGAGTGGCTTGCTCTTGAAAAGAAAGCACATGAGCTCCGTAACCTTTGCCTTGATACTACATATTGGGCAGGCAGCGGCCATATTGGCGGCGGTATGAGTGTTATGGATATTATGACAGTGTGCTACCACAAGTATATGCACATTAAGGTTGAGGACCCAAATTGGGCTGACAGAGACCGTTTCATTCTTAGTAAGGGTCATGCAGGTATTGCTTATGCACCTGTTCTTTGCGACCTTGGCTTTAATGATAAGGAAATGCTCAAAACCTTTAACCTTTCGGGCTCTAAGATGGGTATGCACCTTGACTCAAACAAGGTTGTTGGTGTAGATGCATCAACAGGCTCACTTGGTCATGGCCTTTCAATCGGTGTAGGTACAGCACTTGCAGCAAGACTTCTCAAAAAAGATTACAAGACATTCGTTGTTCTTGGTGACGGTGAGCTTGATGAAGGCTCAAACTGGGAGGCAGCAATGAGCGCTGCTCACTACAAGCTTACAAACCTTATTACACTTGTTGACCGTAACCATAATATGATTGACGGTAACACAGAGGATGTTATGGCTCTTGAGCCTCTCGCAGATAAGTGGGAAGCATTCGGCTTTATCGTTAAAAAGGTTGACGGTAACAATATTAAAGAGCTTTGCGAGGCAATTGATTTCGCATTAGCTAACGATACAGATAAGCCTGTGCTTATTCTTTGCGATACAATTAAGGGCTGTGGTATCGACTTTATTGAAGGCGACTTCAGATGGCACTACGGTGCATTTGATGATGAAAAATATGCAAATGGTAAAAAAGCTCTCGAGGCATCATATGCAAAGAGAGTTGCACGCGCAGAGAAGGAGGGCGAATAATTATGGCAGGTGGATTATCATATACAGCTGAGCAATCAACATCTCTCTCAACAGCTGAAATTTATGGTCAGGCTCTCGTAGAGCTTGCAGAAGCTCATCCTGAGGTTGTTGCCCTTACAGCTGACCTTGCAAAGTCAACAAAAATCGGTGATTTCCAAAAGAAATTCCCTGAAAGATTTTTCAACGTAGGTATTGCTGAGCAAAATATGTTCGGTATTGCAGCAGGTATGGCAAAGGCAGGCCTTGTTCCGTTCCTTTCTACCTTCTCACAGTTTGCATCCTTCCGTTCAGCAGACCAGCTCCATACAGACCTTTGCTACCAGAACGTTAACGCAAAGGTAATTGCTACACATTCAGGTACATCCTTTGGTCAGGCAGGCTCAACTCACCACGCTATTTGCGACCTTGCTTTGACTCGATCAATTCCTAACCTTACAGTTATCTGCCCTGCAGATGGCTACGAAACCTACAATGCTGTTATGGCAGCATACAACACACCGGGCCCGTTCTATATCAGAATTAACCGTGGCTTCGACCGTGTTCTTTATAAGGATGCTAACTACGGCTTTGAGGTAGGTAAGGCTGTAGAGGTACACGAGGGCTCAGACATTACAATTATTGCTTGTGGCTCTTGCGTGTTCCAGGCATTCCAGGCTGCTGAATTCCTTGAGAAGGCAGATGGCCTTAAGGTACGTGTTCTTGATATGCATACAATTAAGCCTCTCGATAAAGAAGCTGTGCTTAAGGCTGTTATGGATACTCGCCGTATTATTACAGTTGAAGACCACACAGTTATCGGTGGCCTTGGCTCAGCAGTAGCAGAGGTTGTTGTTGAATCAGGTAAGGGCTGTGCATTCAAAAAGCTTGGTGTGCAGGATACATTTGCACCTATCGGCCTTCACGAGGATATTATGTCTTACTTAGGTATTGACTCAAACGGTATTATCGAGGCTGTTCGTGAGGTTATGAAGGCAGACTTCGAAGAGGATAATGACTGGGACGACGAGTTCTAATACTTTGGAGAAAACTCGTTGGTTGAGAACTCCAAAAAGGAAACTTGTTTTGCAAAGCAAAGCATATCGAATTTAAGTGAAACGAGTTCTCCTGAGTCCTAATTATAAAGAAAGGAATGTTTCTTAATGGCTACTACACAAGAAGCACTTTATACCAATAAAATATTCCTTTGTGGTGCATTACCTCTTTTAAAGACTATTGTTGCCGATGTACCGTCTCTCAAATCAAAGTTTGAGAATATCCACTGTGTATATCAGGTAAGCTGTCTTGACCCTGACGCACCCGAGGGAAAATATGCAACCCACTTTGTTGTTAACGGCGATGAATGGCTTGTTCACGCAAACAAGGTTGCCTACAGAGTAAGGGACCAAAAATTTGTTGAGCTTCAGTTTAAAACTGTTGATGCAATGAACGCTTTCTTTAAAGGCAAAATCGGCCCTGCAACTCTTCCCAAATTCATAGGCTTATCAAACATTAAGGAGTTTGGTGCTTTTATGATGGCGCTCCTTAAAATGTCAAGCCTTTTAACTGCAAATACTCCACCTGAAAAGGAAGAGGATAAGCGCCTTACAGTTAAGTGCTATTTCTACCTTCTTTCATCAGGTATCAGCACACTCAACAAAATGGGGCATCCTGAAATCCACGACTGGACCTCAAAGAGCCCAGACCGTGTTTATGCTTGGAAGGTTGACGGTGAGGATTCTGTTTCTGCTTACATCCGTATTAAAGCAGGTAAGAGTAAGGCAGGCCGTGGTGAGTACAAGCGTGCTCTTCCATTCTTTACCATGCGCTTCAACAATCTTGACACCGCACTCGGTATCCTTCTGTCCATTGATGATATGATTGAGTCTGTTCAGCAGGGCAAGCTCATCATGGAAGGCGCACCTGAATTTGGTGCACAGATTGGTGGTTTTATGATGGAAATCGGTGCCATGGCAAAATAATGGCACAATCTTGGGCGCAGAAATCAATTTGCTGATTTCGACGTATAATAATACGCCTTCAATCAGCCAAATTGTCCTCTGCATCCCAATCTTGTACTATTATTACCTTGACCGAAAGTTAAGTTAAAGGGGCTGTAAAAAACGCAAGTTTTTTTACAGCCCCTTTTTAGGGGATAGGAAAAAAAGATGCAGAACGGACAAACTGAGCAAAATCAAGACTTCAGACTTGATTTTGCTTGCCCGAAGGCGTACAAGGGTACGTCGAGTGGCGAAGTTT
>JAZSGB010000039.1:0-5943 GCA_045532505.1 Acutalibacteraceae bacterium
TGAAGGTGTAGTATAGTTGCCGGAGCTTCGCGAGAAAATTAGGAATTAGGAATTTCGGGGAAGCTGCGCTTCCAAACATTATAAGCTACGCAAAGTTAGATAGAACAACTGTAAGGGTGGGATTGTAGCCCACCCGAAAGTAAAAAAACAAATGGGCTGTAAAAAAACGCAAGTTTTTTTACAGCCCATTTTTAGGGGATAGGAAAAAAAGATGCAGAACGGACAAACTGAGCAAAATCAAGGCTGAAGCCTGATTTTGCTTGCCCGAAGGCGTACAAGGGTACGTCGAGTGGCGAAGTTTGTTCGTAGTATAAAACATAATTTTTTCAACAATTTTATATTTCCTGTATCTTTAAAGGGTTCTATAGGCTTATTAAACCTACAGAACCCCTTGCTATATCCGGTTTTATACGGTCTGCGCTTTTTTTACATCCCCTTACGAACATTGTTATAATTCAATCCCAAACAGGGTCTTTACATTCTCTGTTGCCGAATCCACAACAATCTGTGGCTCAATACATTTTATTTCACCTATTTTTTTGGCAATATGCGAAATAAGTGAGGAGTCATTTCTTTTTCCTCTCATAGGCACAGGTGCCATATACGGGCAGTCTGTTTCCAACAGAAGTCTGTCAAGAGGAAGAAAATCTGCAACCTCAACAGGCTTTCTTGCGTTTTTAAAGGTAACTGCACCACCAAGGCCAATATACATACCAAGCTTTAAAATCTCTTTTGCCGTTTCTACACTACCCGAAAAGCAATGTAATACACCTTGTGGCTTGTATTCTTTAAGAATTTGCAGGGTGTCCTCATTTGCCTCTCGTGAGTGAATAATTACAGGTAGCCCAAGCTCCTTCGCAAGAAGCAGCTGTTCAACAAAAACCTTTTTTTGTTTCTGCTTATTATCTTGACGCCAGTAATAATCTAAGCCGATTTCGCCAATTGCAATACATTTTGTGTTTTTTGAAAGCTCACGCAGTATATCAATATAGTTTTCGGGAAGGTTATCAACCTCTTCGGGGTGGATGCCACAGGCAAAATAAATATAATTATATTCCTGTGAAAGTAATGAGGCGCTTTTTGAGCTCTCTAAATCTGCACCACAGGTAATAACACCACAAACGCCCGACTCCTTTAGGGAGTCGAGCAATTCTTTGCGGTCAATATCAAATGCTTTATCTGTGTAATGTGCGTGTGAATCGAAAATGTTTTTCATATCAGCTTAAAATTGTACCTGCAGGCAGACCCTCTACAAAGGCAACCTTAATATCATCCTCTGTAATTTCACCTGCAAGAATCATACCGTGGCTTTCTACACCACAAAGTGTACGTGGTGCAAGGTTTGCAACAACAATAACGCTCTTGCCGATAAGGTCCTCCGGCTTATACCACTTTGCAATACCGGAAGCAACTGTGCGAGGCTCCTTTGTGCCGTCATCAAGGGTAAGCTCTAAAAGCTTTTTAGCCTTTTTGATTGGCTGGCAGTCAGTTACCTTGCATACACGAAGCTCAACCTTTGCGAAATCATCGTACTGAATTTCTGCAAGGCCAACAATTTCTTTTTCTTCCTCCTCAGCTTCAGGCGCAGGGAGAGACGCTTCGATTTCAGCTAATGTTTTTTCAACATCAAGGCGAGAGAAGAGTGGTGTTGCTACACCAACCTTTGCACCAACCTTTGTTGAACCAAATTCTGCAAGGGATTCGAGGGTATTAACATCTGTGCCGATCTGCTCAAGTATTTTATCGCTTGTTTCAGGCATAAATGGCTTAAGAAGCACAGCTATAAAGCGAATACCCTCAAGAAGATTGTAAAGCACAGTGCCTAATCTGCCCTTTTTCTCTTCATCCTTAGCAAGTGCCCAAGGCATTGTTTCATCAATATACTTATTGCAACGCTTTGCCAGGTCAAAAATCTCTGAAAGTGCATCTGCTACCTTGTAGGTGTCAAGGAGCTTTGTAACCTTTGCAAGTGTACCGAGAGCCATTTCCTTAAGCTCAGCATCAATTTCCTCTGTAAATTCAGGGGACTGAATAACACCGTCAAAATACTTGTTGTTCATAGCAACTGTACGGTTAACAAGGTTACCTAAGGTGTTTGCAAGGTCTGAGTTAAAGCGCTCAATAATTGTTTCGTAGGTGATTGTACCATCCTGTGCGTGTGGCATTTCGGAAAGAAGGTAGTATCTTACAGCATCTACACCAAAACGGTCGCAAAGGTCATCGGCATAAATAACATTACCACGGGATTTGCTCATTTTATCGTTGCCGGAAAGGAGCCAAGGGTGGCCGAATACCTGCTTTGGAAGTGGAATATCAAGTGCCATAAGCATAATTGGCCAGTAAATTGTGTGGAAACGAAGAATATCCTTACCTATAATGTGTACATCTGCAGGCCAGTATTTGTTAAACATTTCGGAGTTGTTCTCTGTGTCATAGCCGAGGCCTGTAATGTAGTTGAGAAGGGCATCTACCCATACATAAATAACGTGTTTTTCATCATTCGGGAATGGGATACCCCATTTGAATGTAGAACGAGAAATACATAAATCCTGAAGTCCGGGCTTGATGAAGTTGTTTATCATTTCTTTTTTACGGCTTTCGGGATAAATGAAATTCGGATTAGATTCGATGTATTCCTCTAATTGCTTTTGATATTTGCTCATTTTAAAGAAGTAAGCTTCTTCTTTCTCTCTGCGAACCTCTCTGCCACAGTCGGGGCATTTACCGTCAACAAGCTGACTGTCTGTAAAAAAGCTTTCGCAAGGAACACAGTACCAGCCTTCGTACTCGCTCTTGTAAACGTCGCCTTTTTCAATGAGCTTTCTGAAGATTTTTTGCACGGCAGCCTCATGGTCAGCATCTGTTGTACGAATAAATTTATCGTATGTTGTATTAAGGCAATCGCAAATAGCTCTTATTTCTGCTGCAACGCCATCAACATATTCCTTTGGAGAAACGCCTGCATTGGCTGCGTATTCCTCAATTTTTTGGCCGTGCTCATCTGTACCTGTTTGGAAGAATACATCGTAGCCCTGCATTCGTTTAAAACGGGCGAGAGCATCGGAAAGCACGATTTCATAGGAGTTGCCTATATGAGGCTTTCTTGATGTGTATGCAATAGCAGTTGTAATGTAATAAGGCTTTTTGTTCATTGTAATATCTCCTTTACACCACCTCGAATGGGAGGTGGTGTTTTTATTGTGTTATTATAATTATTCAGCTTTAAGCTGAAGCTTTGTTTTACCGATGCCCTTTGCATCAATTGTTAATGTAATATCGCCCTTCTGTCCGTTTGTGCGAATCCAGAAGGCTCTGTCGCCACCAATAAGTGGGAATTCGGAAGGGCCGATGATTTCAGCAGCACCCTTAACGGTTACCTTTACAGCACTGTCTGCAAACGGTACACGGTTGTTGTTTTGGTCGAGTGCAACAAGCTGAATTCTTGTTGCATCGTAGGTATCGCCCTCTTTAAGTGTAAGCGAATCTGCTTTAACATCAAGGTGAAGCTCTGTAACAGCTGTTCTTACAACAGTTGCAACACATTCGCCACCCTTGTAGCCTTCAAAGGCATAGGTGATTTGCTCGTTACCCCAGCCACCGATATATTTTGTAACAATATCAAACATTCTGCCAAATGGGATTTTGCCTACAACCATTGCAGCACCTGCTTTAAGGAACTTTGATGGGGGCATTTTCCACTGTTTTGTTTGTGCACAAATAAGTGTATCTGTAAGAAGCTCTGCTGCAAGACCTTCAATGCCATCGTCTGTAGTGAGGGCATCACCAATAAAGTCAGCAGCAATCATTGGTGGGTGAGGAAGGTTTTTGAATTGTGAGGAATCGGGATATATTGTGCTTGTGTATTTACCGTTTTTGTAAAGCTTAACATAATCGCAGTTTGTAAATACCCAAACATCACCGATTGTTCCACCCGGATGCTCGCCAATATCCATTGCAGAGGTAACCTCAAGGAAAGGTGTGTCCTCCTGCTGTGAACGGTAAACGGCTGCACCTAATTTCGGCACACGGAACATATCTGTAACACCGTGGTAGCAAATTCTGTCGCCGCTACCAAAGTCTTTATGTGTATTGTAGTCGGACATACACCAGCCGATAGCACCACTTGTACGAGGGTTACCGTATGCAGAGTTGAGTACCCTTGTGTGGCGAAGAGCGTGCTCTGTTCTGACACCCTCTTTATCGAAGCTCTTTGTTGGGAACATATGGCCGTTGTGCTCTGTAACAAGGTAAGGAGCCTTAAGAGATTTTGTAACAAGTGCAGGTGGTAAAAGGTTAATTGGTCCACCTGAGTGGGTAAAGTCGTTCATTGTGTAAACATCTTCAAGAAGGTGGCTGAACGGCATATTTCTTACGCCACCTGTTTGACGGGTGTTATCAAGCTCTCTTGCAACTCTGTTTGTTTCTGAATAGAATTCATCGCAGTCAAGGCCCTCGTTAACACGAACGCCCCAAAGAATAACTGATGGGTGGTTTCTGTCACGCAATACCATTCTTCGAACATTGTCAAGGCAAATATCACGCCATTCGCCTTCGCCGAGATATTGCCAGGAAGGCATTTCGGTGAACACTAAAAGACCTATTTCATCGCAACGGTCAAGGAAGTGAACGCTGTTCGGATAGTGTGATGTTCTAACAAGGTTAACACCCAGCTCATATTTAAGCAAATCAGCATCAGCCTTTTGAACGCTTGCCGGCATAGCGTAACCAACATATGGGTAGCTTTGGTGACGGTTAAGACCACGGATTTTAATCTTTTTACCGTTAAGGTAGAAGCCGTCCTTGTAGAACTTACACTCTCTGAAGCCGAAGCGCACGCTGATTTCATCAGCATCGTTAAGCTTAATTTTTACTGTGTAAAGGTTAGGGTTATCAATATCCCAAAGCTTAACATCCCTAACTGCCCACTTTGCATTTATAACTCGGCCGTTAAAAGCTGTGCTTTTTTCACCTATTTTATTATTTTCACTATCGTAAAGTGAGAAGGTGAGTGTACCGCTTGTGCTTTCGGAGAAGGTAACATCAATATCCAGCACCTTCTTTTCGTGCAAAACATTAACTGTTCTTACAAAAGCATTATCTATATAAACAGCGGGAACCTCTTCAATCCAAACCTCACGGTAAATACCACCGTAAACAAGGTAGTCTACCACATTACCGAAAGGTGGAATTTCTTTTCTTTCACTTGAGTCAAGCTCAACAACAAGCACGTTGCCCTTTGCTTTTACATCCTCTGTAATATCAAAGCTAAAGCGATTATAGGCGCCCTTGTATTCACCTATAAATTTGCCGTTAAGGTAAACCTTTGAGTATACGGCGGCACCCTCAAAGTGAAGAATATAGCGCATACCCTCTTCTTTTTTTATATCGAATTTTTTACGATAACAGCTAACAAACTGATAAGATTGCTCATCAAAATAATTTAACGGCAGCTCCTTGTTTGCGTGTGGGATGTCAACAGCTTCAAAGCTACTGTCGTCATATGATTTTTTAATCATTTCTTCTGAAAACTCAGGGGAGTATTTCCAGTTGAAGTTAAGAGCATATGTGTTACGCATTAAACCACCCTTTTCTGCAATGTATTTGTATATTACCCTTTATTTTATACTATTATAATAAGTATGTCAACAAATCACTTTTTTTGTTTGCTACTTTTTCGTCAATAACAGCATCTAAAGCCTTTTCTAAGGCTTGGCCTATAGCTTCACCCCGTAAGCCTGCCTGCAGTAAATCCTTACCGGATATATCAAGTTGAGCAATGCTGTAGCACTCGTTGTTGTTTTCAATCTCTTGGAGCCATAAAAGGTTTTGTGCAGTTGGCTCTGAAATATCTCTGTAGCTTTCGCTTAAAGCACCTCGGTCGCTCTTTTTTATAATAAGCAGAGTGCGAATATCATCAGGGGTCTTATTTTTTAAGTGTTTTTT
>JAZSGB010000087.1:0-21736 GCA_045532505.1 Acutalibacteraceae bacterium
TGACCTTCCGGAGGATTTTGAGGAGGATGAAATTGACCTTTCAGCAATAAGAGAGGATGTACCTGTAGCAGATACATCCGAAGAGGAAGAACTTGCAGCAGTTGTTGAAGCAATTTTTGAAACTGCAGCAGAAATTCATGCAGAGGAAACAGCACAAGATGAAGCTACTGCTGTTCCCGAAGAAACAGCAGTAGCATCTGACGAAGATGGTGGCGCTACCGATACAGATGATAGCTCTGCAGATGTAGACGACAGTACTGCTGATGCAGACGACAGCTCTACTGAAACAGATGATTCTACAGATACAGATGACTCTGACGCTTCGGCAGAGGATGAGCCTAAAAAGAAAAGAGGCTTCTTTGGGAGGTTTTTTAGATAATGGCTATAGAGTTTTTAATTGCAACTCACAATATGAAAAAAAGAGATGAGCTTTACAGAATACTCTCTCCGATGGGCATAGATGTTAAAACATCAGACCAGTTAGGTATAGAAATTACCGATGTTGAGGAAACAGGCGAAACCTTTTATGAAAATGCACTTTTAAAAGCACAAAGTGGTTGCCGTGAAAGTGGTATGCCTTGTGTTGCCGATGATTCGGGTCTTGCAGTAGATTACCTTGTAGGTGCACCCGGTGTGTATTCTGCAAGGTTTGCAGGCAATCACGGTGATGATGAAGCAAACAACCAAAAGCTTTTAAAGCTTTTAAGAGATGTCCCTCTTGAAGAGCGCACAGGCAGATATGTTTCCGTGGTTTGCTGTGTTTTCCCTAACGGAGATATTATCTCTGCAAGAGGCACCTGTGAGGGCTACATAGGCTTTGAGCCCAGAGGTACAGGTGGCTTTGGTTACGACCCACTCTTTGTTATGGGTGAAAAAACTATGGCAGAGCTTACAGCAGAGGAGAAGGATGCTATCAGCCACCGTGGTGAGGCTACAAGGCTCCTTGCAGAAAAGCTTAAAGAGTATTTTGCAAAACAGTAATAACAGTACCAATTTCGGTAACGTCGATAAGTATTTCGGTGTTACCGATTTTTGTTTTTCGTGTGTTTATATCTTTAGTTAGTAAAGCATTTTCAAAATCACCTTCGGCAAAAATTTGCTTTACCTCTGCATCGTTGCAAACAAAAGAAGAAATACAGTTTTTAATAAATTTTAACTGTGCAGTATCGTCTGCTGTCAGGTTATCAAAAACAATGCTCATTGAGTCTAATTCGTTTTTTTGGTTATATGTAAACCTTAACATTAAGTTTTTTTCGTCAAAGGTGAAATATTTTGTAAATGTTTTGTTTTCTTGGTCAATAATATAACCGTTAACAGTCATATTGTAGCTTTTATCTGCTTTGTTAATCCTTTTTGTGAAGCCGTAAATGCTTGAACCGGTGTCTGAAATTGAACAGCTGCAAAAAAGGATTATAAAACTCAGCAAGAAACATATGGAAAATAGCCTTTTTTTCATAAAAACCCTTCTTTCTTAATAATTATTTAACAACTATCTTGAAATTTGTTGTATAATTTTATATTATATATGTTAGATAATTATAATAGGGAAACTATCTTAATATTTTATATAAGAGTCGAGAGATGATTATGAAGAAATTATTTAAAAAATCAATTTGTATTATTTTGTGCTTGCTGATAAGCATATCCTCTTTATCAAGTGTGGCAGTAGCAGCATACCCTGCAGGCGTTTCTCAAAAGGAAGCGCTTAATGCAGTTGAAGGCACAGATAAGCTTATAGATTTTATTGTACCTATGCTTATGGGGCAAAATTTAAACGGCACAATAAACACTATGCTCTATACAAGCCAAACATTATCTGATTTACTTGTTAACACATATTCTTCCTTCGAAGAAATGTCTGCGGAAATGTCTATGCTTGGTATAGATTGCTCCACAAAAAAGCTTTCTGCAGCTTTAGGTAAATACCCACAGGTTTGTGTTGCTCTTTTCAACAGCCCCACCTGGGCAGAGGTTGACCTTACCGATGTTAACTGGGGCGTAACGGAAAAAGAGGGCTTTGCAGAAGCTTTGGGTGCAATTTTTTCACCCTTTAACGATATTCTTTACGCCCTTCTTTGTGGTGGCTCCTACAAAATGAACAACCTTATTACCATAAGTGGTGATAACGGTTACCAAAACGCCATCGTTCCCTTGCTCGAAGCCTTAAAGTGTACAGGTATGAAAAGCCAGACCTTCTTTAACATTGATGCAATGGAGGATAAAAACACAATGGTAAAAAACATTGTGTTACCTGTTCTTACAATGCTTGAGTGGGCAGTTGAAGCTCCTGCAAATAACCTTACAGAGGTTTTACCGAGCTTTGCATACTTTGTAGATAGTGGTGAATTTAACAACTGCTTCCGGGCACTTTTAAAGCCTATTACAAGCAACCCTCTTGTTGAGATTGCTGTTTTCTTGAAAATATTAGATTTAGATTCCCTTACAAATATAGATGTAAATCAGCTTATTGCATCTCTTACAGCAGGTGAACAAGGTGGTATTCAGCTTGCGCCAATAGATTTTGCAACGCTTGCAGCCTGTGGTAATATGACCGATACGGGCTTTGTGGCAGATAAAGGTGCTGCTTATGTAGAAATTGTACGTTGGGGCGTTGAAACTCTTAAGCTTAATAAAGACAGCATAGGCGCTCTCCTCGGTGGAGAGGGTGCACAAGGTGATACAGCCTTACTTACAAGTATTTTAGATAAGGATACAGACCTAATCACAGCAATGTTTGTTTTACTGTTTACCCCTGCCGAAATCGGTAAGGCTCAAGCAATGGTTTACCCCGAGTTTAAAGCAGGTAATGTGCAGAACACAACGAAACTTACGGATAAGAATTTTGAAAAGGTTTATAACGAAATAGATGACCTGTTAAGTCAATTTGTAAAAGAGGGTGGCTCCTACAGTTCGGTAGGCGCAATGATATCCTCATCAATATATACAAATGCAAATATCAATGCTGCCGTGCTCGGCATATACAAGGCAATGGAGGATGAAGGACTTTTAAGCGTTTTAGGTCTTTTAGGCATAAATGCCACACCACAAGGTGTTGCTTCCCTTTTAGGTGACGATTACTCCAAAGCTTATAAGGCGTTATCCGGCGCCAACTCTTGGGGTGAGGTTTCACTTAAGGGTGTAACCTGGGGCTTTTCAGATGGCTCTCGCAGAGGCTTCCAAAATGCTCTTACAGCAGTGCTCAGGCCATTGTTCCCACTTTTAAGAACAGTCCTTGCAGGTGAAGATATGGTCATTATGAACAGCATCACCGTAAGGGGTGCAGATGGCTATAATACAGCAGTTATCCCTGTTTTAGAGGCTTTGGGCTGTAGCACTATAGGTATAAAAAGCTACTCGTCATACAAAAACAGCTCTGCAGGTGATGGCGTACTCAAAAATATTTTAGAGCCTGTTTTCGATTTATTAGATGAGCTTTGTGAATCACCCGTAAAAACTATTGTGGATGTACTTCCCAATATCGTTTACTTTATGGAAAGTGGCTCACTCGAAAAATGTATTTCTAATCTGCTGCTCCCGATTACATCAATACTCAACAGAACTCCGGGAGTTATTGAAATTCCTTTAGATGCAACTGAGCTTACAAAGCAGCTTGATATAAATACTTTAATGAACGGTATGCTTAAAAATATGGGTATTAGTGGATTAGAGCTTGATTTAAAGCAGCTTGCATCCTTAGGTAAAGCAACCGAAAAAACAAGTAAGGCTGTTATAAATGGCGAAAAGGTAAAATACACCTACATTGAGTCTGATAAAAATGCAATTATTCTTTCTTTGTTAAAGGTTATTGCAAAGGTGCTTAAAACACCGGGAAACGAGAACCTGCTTATGGGCTCTATGGGGTCAAGCAATGCGAATTTTGATTCCTCAACAATGACAAATCAATTTAAATCAATGAGTGAGGATGAATTAATTGAGTGGCTTTACAATCTGTTCTTTAAAGAACGAGTACAGTTTGAAATAGTAACCAATGAAGAAGGCTATATGCCAACCATTATTTACAAGCCCGAACCTAAAAAATACACAGGGTTGTACATTTTCTTGGGTTATTTAGGCTTGTGCGCCGTAGTAGGTGTTATACTTTTTGTAAACAGAAAACGTCTCTATGGTGAGTCGGAGGGTTAAGTATGTTAGTTTTAAAAAATATAGTTAAGGATTATGTTACGGGTGATACTACCGTAAGAGCCTTAAAGGGTATTGATATTAACTTCAGAGAAAGTGAATTCGTTGCCGTTTTAGGCCCTTCAGGCTGTGGTAAAACAACACTTCTTAACATAATAGGTGGCCTTGACCGTTACACAAGTGGAGACCTTTTTATAAACGGTAAATCCACAAAATTTTTTAACGATAGTGATTGGGATACCTACAGAAATCACTCAATCGGCTTTGTTTTCCAAAGCTACAACCTTATCCCTCACCAAACGGTTTTATCTAACGTTGAGCTTGCTCTTACTCTTTCGGGCGTTTCTAAAAAAGAACGCCGTCAAAGGGCGATAGATGCTCTTAAAAAGGTTGGCCTTGAAGAGCAGATTTATAAAAAGCCGAACCAGATGTCGGGTGGACAAATGCAGCGTGTTGCAATTGCCCGTGCGCTTATAAATGACCCCGATATTCTTTTAGCTGATGAGCCTACAGGTGCTCTTGATAGTGAAACAAGCGTTCAGATTATGGAGCTTCTTAAAGAAATCTCAAAAGAGAAGCTTATAATTATGGTTACACATAACCCTGACCTTGCCGATGAATACGCAAACAGAATTATCCGTTGCCTTGACGGTGAGGTTATAAACGACTCTAACCCATATAACCCTGGTGCAGAGGATGAAGCAAGGGAAAAGGCTAAAAAAGAAAAGTCTGCTGCTAAGGGTAAAAAATCAATGTCCTTAGGTGCTGCTTTTAACCTTAGTATAAATAACCTTCGCACCAAGAAGGCGAGAACCTTCCTTACCTCATTTGCAGGCAGTATCGGTATTATAGGCATTGCCCTTGTTCTTGCTCTTTCAAACGGTATTCAGGTTTATATTGATAATGTTCAAGAGGATATGCTTCTTTCATACCCGATGACTGTTGAGCGCCAAACAATGGATATAAGCAGTATTATGACTACTATGACGGGTATGGGTGGCTTGACCACGGATGCAGAAGAGGACGGGAACATTTATGTAAATGAGTCCTTTATGAAAATGGTTAATACCTTTATATCCGAGGCAACCTCAAATAACCTTGATAACTTTAAGCAGTATATAGATGATAATAAGGCAGAGTTTGATAAGGTTTGTAACGATGTACAGTATAAATACAGCACACCACTTAATATTTACAAGGCAGATACCTCCGAGGGCGTAGTTAAGGTTAACCCAAGTAATGTAATGGACTACATGAATATGGGTGGCGATACAGGTGGCGGAATGATGGATATGAGTGCTGCTATGAACACTATGACCCAAAGCTTTAGCGTATGGATGGAGCTTATTGGTGATGATAGGCTTATGGATGCGCAGTACGATATTATTGCAGGTAAAATGCCACAGAAGTACAATGAGGTTGTGCTTATTGTAGACGGTAACTACCAAATAAACGAGCTTGTTGTTTATGCTCTCGGCCTTAAGGACCAGGCAGCCTTCGGTAAAGAGGTTATGGCAGCTCTTGCCAGTGGCGAGAGTATGGGTACAGACGATATTACAAAGTATTCCTACGATGAAATTCTTGATATGGAATTCAGCCTTGTGCTTAATGCAGATTACTATAAAAAAGATGCAAAAACAGGCCTTTGGGTAGATAACAGCGAAAATACCCTTTATGTTAAAAATCTTGTAGATAACGGTGAAAAAATTAAAATTGTAGGTATTCTTAAGCCTGATGAGGACAATACACTTTCAATAGGTACAGGTGGTATAGGTTACCTTCGTGACCTTATGGATTTTGCAATAGAAGAAACTGCAAAAAGAGATGTTATTGTTGAACAGCTTTCCAACAAAAATAAAGATGTTATTACAGGCTTTGAGTTTTCAAACCTTACTGTTAACGATTTTGATTTAGCAGATGTTGATATGAGCATAATCGACTACAATCTTCTTGATATTAAGCCGTTTATGTCTATGGCAGAGGATATGGATTTAGCCGAGGTTGATATGACCAATATGGCAGCAATGTTCGGCTTTGATAATATGAGCGACCTCCAGAAAAAGCTTATGGAGGGCTTCCTTTCCGATGAACAGGTTTTGGCACTCAAGCAAGCGTATGTAGATACACTCGCTTCAAAAAGCTCTTATGAGGGTACACTTTCAAAGCTTGGCTATTCAACCTTCGATGCACCTTCAATGATTTGCTTCTATCCTAAAAACTTTGAAGCCAAAGAGCAGCTTGCAGAGCTTATAAATTACTATAACGACAGAGTTGCTCAGGATGGCCACGAGGAAATGCAGATTCAGGTTTCCGACTATATAGGCGTGCTTATGAGCAGCATTACAACTATCATAGATGTTGTTACCTACGTGCTTGTTGCATTTATTGCAATTTCTCTTGTAGTTTCATCAATAATGATTGGTATTATTACCTACATTTCAGTGCTTGAAAGAACAAAAGAAATTGGCATTCTTCGTGCAATCGGTGCATCTAAAAAGGATGTTGCCCGGGTATTTAATGCCGAAACTATTGTTGTAGGCTTCGGTGCAGGTGTTATAGGTATACTATCTACCTTGATTTTGGAAATACCAATTAACCTTCTTTTGCGCTATGTGGTAGAGATTCCTGCACAAGCAGAGCTTCCTGTTGTTGGTGCAATTTCACTTATTATTATAAGTGTTGCCCTTACTCTTATAGCAGGTCTTGTGCCATCAAGAATTGCTGCAAAGAAAGACCCTGTTGAAGCACTCAGAACCGAATAATTTAAAATAATAAAAAATTCAAAGCCTCACAAGGAAATCCTTGTGAGGCTTTGTTGACAAATGGAGCTTTGTACCTTAAAATAGAAAGGTATCTACAATTCGGAGGGGAATTTTTTTGAATATAGAGACTTTAGTGCAAAGGCAAAGAGAGTATTTTAACAGTGGTCAAACCTTGCCTGTTAAGTTCCGTATAAAAAACTTAATTAAATTATACAAATGTATAAAAAAATACGAGAAAGAAATTACACAGGCTCTTGAAAAGGACTTGGGTAAATGTCCGTTTGATGCATTTATGTGTGAAACAGGCGTCGTGCTTATGGAGCTTAATTATATGATTCGCCATACACGCTCCTATGCAAAAAAGCACCTCATATATACACCTGTAGGTCAGGTGCTTGGCAGTGGCTACAAAAAGTGTGTGCCGTACGGCAATGTGCTTATAATGAGTCCGTGGAATTACCCGTTCCTTTTAACAATGACTCCTATCAGCGATGCTATAGCAGCAGGTAACACTATTATTGTTAAGCCAAGTGCATATTCACCTGCAACAAGTGAAATTATTAAAAAGATTATTACAGAGTGCTTCCCTGAAGAATATATTGCCGTTGTAACAGGTGGCAGGGAAGAAAACAAAGAGCTGCTTAACCAAAAATTTGATATGATTTTCTTTACAGGCAGCCAGGCTGTAGGTAAAGAAATTTTGCATCACGCAGCAGAAAGCTTTACCCCTGTTGTGTTAGAGTTAGGTGGCAAAAGCCCTTGCGTTGTTGATTCAACTGCAAGAATTAAGGTTGCTGCAAGGCGAATAGTATTCGGTAAATTCCTTAACTGTGGGCAGACCTGTGTTGTGCCCGATTACGTAATTTGCCACAGCAGTGTTAAGGACGAATTAGTTAAAGAAATCTTAAAGCAAATCAAGCTTCAGTTTGGCGATGATATTCTTAATAACCCTGAATACGGCAGAATAGTTAACGAAAAGCACTTTGACAGAATAATGAAGCTTATAGATAAAGATAAAGTGATTTTCGGTGGACAGACTTCAAGAGAAAAGCTTAAAATAGCACCAACAGTTATGGATAACGTAACCTGGGATGATGCAGTAATGCAGGAGGAAATTTTTGGACCTGTTCTTCCTATACTTTCCTTCGACTCCTACGAGGAGCTTTATAAGATATACGCTAAATTGCCAAAGCCATTAGGCTTTTACATTTTCTCTGAGGATAAAAAGAAAATTAACGAAACTATAGAGCGCTGCCAGTTTGGTGGTGGCTGTGTTAACGATACAATAATGCAGATTGCCATTAACAGCTTCGGCTTTGGTGGCGTAGGTGAAAGTGGTATGGGTAGCTACCACGGTAAGGCAGGCTTTATGGCTTTCTCTCACGAAAAGAGCATACACACAAAGGTAAGCTGGTACGATTTTCCTGTAAGGTATAGCCCACACAATAAAATTTTTGAAGCAATTTCACATATTTATATGAGGTAATTTAAAATGAATAAAATAATTAAAAACATAGCAATCGGTACAGGTGTGGCTGCAGGTGCTGCAGTAGCATTTCACTTTATTAACAAGGAGCTCCACAAGGATGTTTGTATGATAGGCCACAGAGGCTACAGCTCAAAGCACCCTGACAATACAGAAGCATCCTTTTTAGGTGCAGTAGCCAATGGCTCAGGTGGTATTGAAACCGACGTGCGCATCACAAAGGATGGTGTGTTTGTTGTTAACCACAATGACGAAGCAAAGTTTATTGATGGTACAGAGCTTCTTGTTGCAGAAGCGACCTATGCAGAGCTCACAGAAAAGCCTCTTCTCAACAAAAAGAGTGATGAGGTTGTTTATCTTTGTACCTTCCAAAGATATTTGGAGATTTGCCGAGATGCAAATATGGTTTGCTTTATAGAGCTTAAGGGTGATTTTACAGATGAGCAGATAAACGAGCTTTTCACTATGGCAGATGAAATTTACGACCTTTCAATGTGCTCACTTCAATCCTTTGAGTTTGAAAACCTTGTTAAAGCACACAATGCCTTCCCAAAGCTTCAAATAATGCTTACTTGGAGCAAAGAATGTGGTGATTATCATAAATGCCTTGAATATGGCTTCGATATAGATTCTCACTATAAATCAATGACCCCCAAAATGGTTAAAGAGTTTCACGATAAAGGCTTAAAGGTTGGCCTTTGGACAGCAAATGACATTATTTCCCTTAACTATTGCCGTGCCCTCGGCGTAGACTACATAGAATCCGACGTGTTTGGTGGATAAAAATGTATAAAACAATCCTCCAACTGTTCTATGAACAGTTGGAGGATTTAACTTTTGATAGTTTAATTATTCGCAAAGTGCCTTTGTATCTCTTGCAATTGCAAGCTCTTCGTTTGTTGGAACAACGAATGCACGAACAGGGCAGCCCGGTTTTGTAAGCTCAATTTCCTCGCCACGAACCTCGTTTGACTTTTCGTCAAGCTCAATACCAAGGTATGAAAGGTTTTTGAGTACGTCCTCACGAAGGTCGATACAGTTTTCACCAATACCACCTGTGAATGCAATAACGTCAACACCGTTCATAGCAGCAATGTATGAGCCGATGCACTTGCGAATCTGGTACCACTGAATATCTCTTGCAAGCTTTGCTCTCTCGTTGCCTTCCTGTGCAGCAGCCTTAACAGCTCTGTCATCTGAGTGAACGCCTGAAACACCGAGAACACCACTCTGCTTATTCATAACCTTATCCATTTCATCAGGTGAAAGGTTGTGCTTTTTCATAATGTATGTTACTACAGATGGGTCAATACCACCACAGCGTGTACCCATTGCAAAGCCATCAAGAGGTGTAAGACCCATGCTTGTGTCAAGCACCTTGCCGTCTTTAATAGCTGTAATTGAACAGCCGTTGCCAAGGTGGCAGGTGATAAGCTTAATATCCTTAAGGTCTTTACCAACAATTTCAGCAGTTCTTAATGCAACAAAACGGTGGCTTGTGCCGTGTGCACCGTAACGGCGAATGTGGTCTTCCTCGTAGTACTTGTATGGAATTGGGAAAATGTAGCTTGTAGCAGGCATTGTGCTGTGGAATGCGTTATCAAATACAGCAACCTGTGGAACGCTGTCGCCAAATACCTCGTTGCAGCACTTAATACCTACAACGTGTGCAGGGTTGTGGAGTGGTGCAAGTGCGCTAAGGTCATCAATCTTTTGAAGAACATCGTCGTTAATAAGCACGCTCTCTGTGAAAAGGTCGCCACCCTGAACAACTCTGTGGCCGATAGCGTTGATTTCTGAAAGTGAATCAATAACCTTGCATTCGCCAACTGTAAGTGCATCCTTAACAATGTTGAATGCAACCTTGTGGTCAGGAATGTCAACGTATTCATCAAAGCTTCTGCCGTCAAAGGTTGAGCCCTTTGTGTGGCTCATATCTGTAGCAATTGATTCACAGATACCTTTTGCAAGAACTTTTTCTCCGTCCATATCAAAAAGCTGATACTTAAGAGAGGAGCTTCCGCAGTTAATTACGAGAATTTTCATTAATATACCTCCAAATATAAGGTTAAATTTCTCTTTTGGAAATTTAAACCGATTGTTATTGTGTAAAATACTTACTAAGGTATTATTATACCACTAATTAAAAGTTTTTCAAGTATAAAATACGAAAGGGGAGAGCAATTTGAACTACGGAATAGTGGCAGAATTTAATCCGTTTCACAACGGTCATAAATATATTGTAGAGTCATTAAAAAATAGTGGCGTTGATACCGTAACTGCTGTAATGTCCGAAAGCTTTGTTCAGCGTAGCGAGTGCGCCTGTGCTTCTCCCTATTTAAGAACACAAATGGCTCTTGCAAACGGGGTCGATTTAGTTCTTTCTTTGCCTGTTGCATATGCAACAGCAACAGCCGAAAGGTTTGCTTCTGCAGGCGTTTCGGTGCTTGCCTCTTTAGGTGTTATAAGCGCCTTGGGCTTTGGCTCGGAGTGTGGCAGTAAAGCTCTTATTAATGAGTGTGCAGCAGCCTTGCTCAGCGATAGCTTTGATTTACTTATTTGTAAATATTTGCAGGATGGTGTTTCTTACCCCGATGCTCGCTCCAAGGCGCTGCAAGAGGGCTTTAGTAAAAGCATAGCGCAAATAGTTTCTGAGCCTAACGATATACTTGGTGTAGAATATACAAAGGCAATTATCAAAAACGGCTTTTGTATGGATATTAATCCAATTAAACGCATAGGCGCATCTCACGATTCAAAGGAAGCTGTTGGTGATATTTGCTCAGCCTCTGCAGTAAGAGAAATGCTTATAAATAACGAAAGTGCTAAAACCTTTTTGCCACCCGAAACCTATAGCATTTTAAAGAAGGCAACGGGTGAGGGAAAGGCTCCTGCAGATTTTAAAAAATTAGAGTCTGCCATTCTTTATAAGCTACGCACAATGGGTGTAGAAGATTTTTCAAAGCTTTGCGATGTAAGTGAAGGACTTGAACATAGATTGTATACGGCTGTGCGAAGCTCTTCAAGCCTTAACGAGGTACTTGAAAAAGTTAAAACAAAAAGGTATACTCTTTCAAGAATAAGAAGAATAATTATTTGTGCGTTTCTCGGCATAACTAAGCAGGATGTGGAATTGCCGGTGCCGTATATAAGGGTGCTCGGCTTTAACGAAAAAGGTGCCAAGCTCTTAAAAGAGGCTAAAGAAAGGGCTACTCTTCCCATTGTTACGAAGCCTGCACAAATTAAAGAATTAAACAAGGCTGCCCAAAGACTTTTTGAGCTTGAGTGCACTGCAAGAGATTTGTTTTCACTTGCGTTACCACAGCCTGATGTTTGTGGCAAGGAAATGACAGATAAGATTATAGTCTGGTAAAGGAAAATTTATGGATTTAATAGTAATCGGTGGTGGCGCTGCAGGTCTTATGGCAGCAGGCACAGCTGCCAAAAACGGATTAAGCGTAACACTTTTTGAGCGTAACGATAAGCTTGCACGCAAGGTAGCAATTACAGGTAAGGGCAGGTGCAATGTTACAAATAATTGCCCACTTTTAAACGATTTAATTGCAAATGTACCTGTTAACGGCAGGTTTCTCTACGGCGCATTTTCAAGGTTTACAACAGATGATACAATAGATTTTTTCGAGAGCCTTGGTGTGCCGTTAAAAATCGAAAGAGGCAACAGAGTTTTCCCTGTTTCTGATAGGGCGCTTGATATTGTAGATGCCCTTAATAAATACATTACACAAAACGGTGTAAAAAGAAAAACTGCAAGGGTTACAGAGCTTATTATTGAGGCCGGAGCCGTTAAAGGCTGTATAACAGAGGACGGCGCAAAGCACTATGCAGATAACGTGCTTGTAGCTACAGGTGGCAAATCATACCCTGTAACAGGCTCAACGGGTGATGGCTACACCTTTGCAAAGCAAGCAGGACATACCGTAACAGAGCTTAAGCCTTCTCTTGTTCCTCTTGAGTGCCACGAGGGCTGGTGCACAGAGGCAATGGGTCTTTCCCTTCGCAATGTAGAAATACAGGTTGAAGATACAAAAACCTTTAAAACAGTTTACAAGGATTTTGGCGAAATGCTTTTCACACACTTTGGTGTCTCAGGTCCTATGATACTTTCTGCATCCTCCCATATGCGAAATATGGAAAAGGGCAGGTATGTTATCCATATAGACTTCAAGCCTGCGTTAACTCACGAACAGTTAGATAAAAGATTGCAAAGAGATTTGCTTGAGTGTTCAAATAAAAACCTTTTTAATACACTTTCTCTTATGCTCCCACGTAAAATGATACCTATAATTGTTAAATTATCGGGTCTGAACGGTAATATAAAATCCAACCAGGTAACAAAGGAGATGCGTGAAACACTTGTGTACCTTCTTAAGGATATACGCCTTACCGTAACAGATTTCAGACCTATAGAAGAGGCGATTATTACATCGGGTGGCGTAAGCGTTTCCGAAATTGACCCTAAAACCATGAAAAGCAAGCTGGTGGATGGCTTGTATTTTGCAGGTGAGGTAATAGATGTTGATGCCTATACAGGTGGCTTTAATTTGCAAATAGCGTTTGCAACAGGCCATTTGGCAGGTAGCAGTATATAAAGGAGAATAGTTATGATTAATGTTGCAATTGACGGACCTGCAGGTGCAGGTAAAAGCACAATAGCAAAAAGAGTGTCAAAGGAGCTTGGTTTTATATATGTTGATACAGGCGCTCTCTACCGTGCAGTAGGTTTAAATGCTTTAAATTTAGGCAAAAATACAAAATCTGAGGAAGAGGTTGTTTCAACACTTGAAGGTCTGAGTGTTTCACTCCGCTTTGTAGACGGTGAGCAAAGAGTTTTTCTTGGTGAAGAGGATGTTTCTTTAGCAATTCGTCAAAACGAGGTTTCTATGGCAGCATCAAATGTTTCTGCTATTCCGAAGGTAAGAGAATTTCTTTTCGAGCTGCAGCGCAGTATTGCTCAGAATAACAACTGCATTATGGATGGCAGAGATATAGGAACGGTTGTGCTCCCTAATGCACAAATTAAAATATACCTTACAGCATCAGCAGAGGCTCGCGCAGACAGACGCTATAAGGAACTTGTTGAAAAGGGTCAACAGGTAAATTATGATGAAATACTCAGAGAAATAGAGCTTCGTGATTACCAGGATACTCACAGAGAAATTGCCCCGTTAAAAAAGGCTGAGGATGCTGTGCTTGTAGATACAACAAAGCTCAATCTTGAGGAATCAATAGAGTACATTCTTAACGTTATTAAGGAGCGTTTATAATGCCCGTTATTTTAGCCGAAAAAGCAGGCTTTTGCTTTGGTGTGGACAGAGCCATAAAGCTTATTGAAAAGCTTGTTGAGGAGGGGCGTAGTGTTGCAACATTAGGTCCTATTATACATAATCAGCAGGTTATAGATTCCCTTGCACAAAGAGGGGTAAGGGTAGTAGAAAGCCCCTCGCAGGTAGAAGAGGGCACAGTTCTTGTTTTGCGTACACACGGCGTTACAAGAGATGTGCTTAAAACTGTAGAAGGCTGTGGCTGTGAATATATAGATGCAGTTTGCCCCTTTGTTAAAAAGATTCATAAAATTATACTCGATAACTCCTCTGAAGAGGTTGTAACTCTCATTGCAGGGGACTGTAATCACCCTGAGGTAAAGGCTATAACAAGCTGTGCTAAGGGTGAAAGCTTTGTTGTAGGGAACGAAGAAGAATTGTGCAAGCTTATTGAAAATAACCCCTATATTTCTCAAAAGCCCGTTATTTTTGTTTCACAAACAACTTTTAGCATAAAAGAATGGAAAAAAACCGTAAAAAAAGTAAAATTACTATGTACAAACGTGAAAATATTTGATACAATATGTAGTGCGACCGAAGAAAGACAGAATGAGGCAGAGGCCTTGTCCCGAAGCTGTGATGCAATGGTCATAGTTGGTGGCAGGCACTCTTCAAACACACGTAAGCTTTTAGGTGTGTGCGAAAAAAATTGCCCATCCTATCTTGTTGAAACAGCCGGTGAGTTAAGTGGTATCAATCTCAAAGGCTTCAACATCGTCGGTTTGACTGCGGGTGCATCTACTCCCGCCGGTATTATAAAGGAGGTACATAAAACCATGTCCGAAATTCTCAAGGAAAACAATATGATTGAGGAGGAAAGTGTGCTTGACTCTGCAGCAGATAGCTTTGATTTTGAAGCTGCATTAGAGGAATCACTCAGTAGTATGAACAACGACCAGAAGGTTGTTGGTGTAGTATTGAGCATTTCTCCAACAGAGATTCAGGTTGATATCGGCAGGAAGCAGACAGGCTATATCCCTTACAGCGAATATAGCAACGACCCAAATGCAGATCCAAAAGCTGAACTCAAAATTGGCGATACACTTAACCTTATCATCATGAAAACAAACGATCAGGAAGGCGTTACAATGCTTTCCAAGAAACGTTACGATGCTATCGCAGCATGGGATACAATCGTTAGCGCTGAAGGAACAGATACCATTCTCGAAGGCGTAGTTACAGAGGTTATCCGTGGCGGTATTATCGTTGTTTCAAACAATGCACGTCTTTTTATCCCTGCTTCACTTGCTACAGCAAATCGCAACGACAAGCTTGAAGACCTTCTTCACACAACTGTTAAGTTCAAGGTTATTGAGGTTAACAAGCAGAGAAGAAGAGCAGTTGGTTCAATCCGTGCAGTTCTTAAAGAAGAAAGAAAAGAAGCAGAAGCAGCATTCTGGGCATCAGCTCAGGTTGGCGAGGTTCGTAAGGGCGTAGTTAAGTCCATTATGAAGTTCGGTGCTTTTGTTGATATCGGTGGCGTTGACGGTATGATTCACATTTCCGAGCTTTCTTGGAGCAGAATCAAAGACCCATCAGAGGTTGTTAGCGTTGGCGATGAGGTTGAGGTTACTATTAAGGCTCTCAACCCTGAAAAGAAGCAGATTGCCCTTGGCTACAAAAAGCTTGAGGATAATCCATGGGAAATCTTCAAGAGCAAATATTCAGTTGGCGATGAGGTTGAGGTTGAAATTGCTAACTTCACAGATTTCGGTGCATTTGCTCACATTCTCCCGGGTGTGGATGGTCTTATCCACATTTCACAGATTGCTAATAAGCATGTTGCAAAGCCTGCAGATGTACTTAAAATCGGTGAAAAGGTAATGGTTAAGATTACTGAAGTAAACGAAGAAAGAAAGAGAGTTAGTCTTTCAATCCGAGCTCTTCTCCCTGAAGAGACAGTTGAAGAAGCTCCTGTTGCTGAAGAAGCTCCTGTTGCTGAAGAAGCTCCTGCAGAGGAAGCTGCTGAATAATTCAATTACGGTATAAGCTGTAATTCATAAGCCGTAGAAGGGTTACTTTCTACGGCTTGTTTAATGGAAAAAGTCGTTGTTAAGGAGGTGCAGGTTTGTACTGCCAGGAATGTCATAAGCAAAGTCCCGAAAATTTTGTTAACTGTGCATATTGTGGTGCAAAGCTTGCGCCTAAAAAGAAGCGCCAACCTACAGTTTTCGAAAAAAAGAATAAAAAGCAAAGGCAGGTGCCCTTTAAGCCTATTGTTGCAGGGTTACTTGTTTTTGCTCTTGTATTAAGTGTAGCAGCTATTTTTACAGCTACAATAACAGGCTCCAAGCCTGAAAGGGTTGTTAAAAGCTTTGTTGCATCAATATCTAAACAAGATGAAAAGCTGTACTACTCTCTTTATGATGACGGTATAAAGGATTATAAAAGAGAAAACAGATATTACGGCGAACAGGAAACCTTTGAAAATATGGTTGCCTCTATGTATGAAAGCCATGAGTTTTATAAAGAAAACTGTGGTGAAGATTATAAACTGACATATTCAATAAAGTCATTTGAAACCTTATCAGAGTCGGAGCTAAGCGAATATCAAAAAATGCTTGAGGAAAAGTTTGCGTATATTCAAGCACCTTCAAGGGTAGATATTCTTAATGTTGAAATTTACTGTAAGGGCGAAAAAGGGGAGTACACCAGCATATATAAGGATTTTTGGTGTATGAAAATCAAAGGTAAATGGTATAAGGTTGATAAAACCGTATATACTGAGTTTGAAAAATTGAATACAGCAGTATAAAGCAACAGTCTTAATGAGGATTGTTGCTTATTTTTTGTCAAAAAATGTAATATTCTGTTTTTTGTACAAAAAAATGTGCAAAATGTCAAAAAATATTTGACATTTTAACAAAAATGTGGTATTCTCATAAAAACAATGTATTTTAGTGGGTGGTTTTTTGCACGGTAAGCAACGGATTGATTACAGCAGTCTGTCAGATGACCGTCTTGCTACATTGGCACAGGGTGGCGATGAGGTAGCTTTTAATGTACTTGCATCACGTTACCTTAAAATGAACCCCAAAATCACAAAATCATCATACTTAGAAGCTGAAGATTTTGTTCAAGAGGGTATGTTTGGCTTTTTAAATGCAGTTAAAGCCTTTGACCCGTCAAGAGGTGTACCTTTTAAGAGCTTTGCCTCTAAATGTATGAGTAACAGCATTTCATCTGCTGTAACGGCGCCTGTACCCGAGGTTTTGGTTGATGATGAAGCACAAGAAGCATTTTCAGTAGACCCTAACGGCGACCCACTCGATATAGTTATAGGCAGCGAGGAGCTCGATAGAGTACTTGCTGAATGCGAGGTATCTCTTTCAAAGATTGAAAAAACAGTTATATTCTTCAGGGCAAGTGGTATGAGCTATGCCGAAATCGGTAAAAAATTAGGTATGACCGAAAAGGCAGTAGATAATGCAGTTCAACGTGCCCGAAAAAAACTAAAAAGTGCATTGACCGAGTAATCGGTTATCATATAAGTCCTCTTAGCTCAAAAAGCAGAGCGTTGTAAAGTTACGGAATTATCCGCAACGTTTCAAAAGGTGGCGGTGCAATTCCGTTGGAGGGCAACATCATATTATAGCGAGGTAGCAAAAATGTACGAAGACAAAACACTCATCTGTAAAGAGTGCGGCAACGAATTTATTTTCACAGCCGGCGAACAGGAATTCTATGCAGAAAAGGGCTTAGTAAATGAGCCAAAGAGCTGTAAGGCATGCCGTGATGCACGTAAAGCAGCAGCAAGAGGAGAGCGTGAAAAGTTCAAAATTGTTTGCGAAGATTGTGGTTGTGAGGATGAAGTTCCATTCAAACCACGCGAAGATCGCCCTGTTTACTGCAAAGCTTGCTTCAACAAAAGAAAAGAACAGGCTTAATTACATAATTAATTAAATAAAAAACACCTTGGAAAACCAAGGTGTTTTTTATGTTTATTATCAGCCGATAAATTTATTCATTAATGTATGCCCAACCTCAACAAAGTTTCCTGTAGCCTTTGCTGTTTCTTCATTAAAAGAAGTAATACCATTATCGTGTGCCTTTGATTTTTGGTAAATCATATAGGGTACAGGGTCAGAGGCATGTGTCATTGTAACAATAGGTGTAGGGTGGTCCGGGAGTACCATAATTTTAAAGTCATCGTATTTTTCAAGTGCAGGTAAAAGCTTGCCGAGAATTTTTTTATCAATAATCTCAATAGCCATAACCTTATTTTCAGGCTCATTTCTGTGGCCACACTCATCAGGGGCTTCAAGATGAATATAAACAAAATCCTTTGTTTCAAGCTCTTTTATTGCACATTCTGCCTTGCCCTCAAAGTTTGTATCTATATAGCCTGTTGCACCCTCTACTTCAGGTGCATCCATTCCTGCACACTTTGCAATACCCTTAAGCAGGTCAACTGCAGATATAATTGAACCCTCTACTCCATATTTTTCTTTAAAGTTTGAAAGTGCAGGCTTTGTGCCCTCGCCCCAAAGCCAAATTGAGTTTGCCGGGCGCTTACCTTCAGCAATTCTCTTTTTGTTAACAGGGTGCTCCATAAGGAATTGGTAGCTTTCCTTCATCATAGCAATAAGCTCTTTTGCGTTTTCGCTTGTGGAAAGGTGCTCGCCGATTACCTTTCCGGAAATATCGTGTGGAGGTGTCATTTTACCTAAATCAAGAGTGCCACCGTGCCATACAAGGCAATGACGGTATGCAACGCCACCGTAGAATTTGAAAATATCATTACCAAAATGCTCTTGCACACTCTTTATAATTTCACGAGCTTCTTCTGTGGAAATATCGCCTGCGCTGTAATCCACCATTGTTTTATCCTCGTATTTTTCCTCATCCGAAAGTGTAACAAGATTTGTTCTGAAAATAATATCGGTATCAAGCATATCAACACCAATGCTTACAGCCTCAAGTGGGCTTCTGCCTGTGTAGCAGTCTTTAGGGTTGTAGCCTAAAACACTCATATTTGCAATATCGCTACCCGGCTTAAGACCTTCTGCAACGGTTTTAACAAGACCAATTTCGCCATTACGTGCAAGGCTGTCAAGCAAAGGCTTTTTAGCAAGCTCCATAGGTGTTTTGCCACCAAGTGCAGGAACAGGGTAGTCTGCCATTCCATCGTATAAAACAACAATATATTTCATAGGTGTAACCTCTTTTCTTACATAACTTTTGTATAGGTAATAGTATATAACCTGCAACAACTTTTTGTCAATAAACATCTTGAAATATAAAGATTTTTAGAGTAATATGTTATTGTAAAATTTCTTAAAGGAGAATTATTATGAAATTACCAATAGCTATTCAGCTTTATTCAGTACGTGACGATATGGAAAAAGACTTTATCGGAACAATAAAAAAGGTTAAAGAGCTCGGCTACGAGGGTGTAGAGTTTGCAGGTCTTTTTGGCAAAACAGGTACAGAGGTTAAAGATATTTGCGACGAAATCGGAATTACCCCTGTTTCTGCACACGTGCCATATTACGATATGCTTGAAAACCCCGAAGCAGTATTGCAGGATTATAAGGATATGGGCTGTAAATATGTAGTTGTACCATACCTTACAGAGGAGTGCCGTCCGGGTACAGAGGGCTGGGCTTCAACAGTAGAGGGCATTCGTAAAATCGGTGAAGCAGCAAAGAAAATGGGACTTTTACTTCTTTACCACAACCACGATTTTGAATTCCTTAAAATAGACGGCGAATATGCACTTGATATTCTCTATAGCACTATCCCTGCAGATTTACTTCAAACAGAGCTTGACACCTGTTGGGTAAACGTAGGTGGCGAGGAGCCTGCAGCATATGTTGAGAAATACACAGGCAGAGCACCTATTGTTCACCTTAAGGACTTTGCAGGCCAGAAGGGTAACGGACCACTTTACAAGCTTATAGGTATTGAAGAGGAAGAAAGCACACAGTCTGAAAATACATTTGAATTCCGTCCTGTCGGTTACGGCTGCCAGGATTGGAAAAAGATTATTGCAGCTTCCGAAAAAGCAGGTGCAGGCTGGGTAGTTGTAGAGCAGGATGACCCATCAATGGGTAAAACACCATTTGAGTGTGCAGAGTTAAGCATTAATTACCTGAAAACTTTATAATATCACACCGTTAATTTGTTTTAATTCGCTCGCAGTATCTTTTAATTATTTAAAAAATATCTAAACAATAAAAAACTCCTTCAGCACTGCGCTGAAGGAGTTTTTTATTAATGCAGCACTATTGACTCTGCAATTTCAAGCATATCTTCTTTTTGGAATCCTGCAAAAATAAAGGAGTAGCTACCGTAAATATCGTCTTTGGGTTGAAGACTTATTACATATTTGTTTCCTATTTCCTCGTGAAAGCCTGACCAGCCCCAACCTCTCAGAGTGTCATTTTCTGCATGGATATAATAATTAATACCGGGAGAAGCACAGGGCATGGTTTGAGTAAACAAAACGAAATATGTATACCACATTGCAAATTCCTTTTGGTTTAAAGGAACCTTGTGGTCTGTCCAGCTTTCATTGGAATGTAAAAGTATTGAGTATAATTTATTATCGTGATACAGGGTATCCGGGTCAATACCCATATACTCAAGTCCTTTTTTTATTATAGGGTTGAAATATGGGAAGTTGCTACCTCCACCTATTCCGAACATACCAACGTTTTCATAAAACGGTTGTATGTTTTCTTTGTTTGTTGGTATGTATGTAATATAAAGCTCTTTTCCGTCATCAAAAACTATTTTGTTCCCGTCTGCGATTTCTGTTGTGGTGTATTTACCGAGAGTGGCAGGTATGTAAACATCTGCATATTTACCTTGATAATTAGTGTTTTGTTCATTTGATATCTCTATATCGATTAAACCGCAGCGAGAGTAAAGATATCCATCATCACAGTAATTGTGGTAAGCAACCTTAATGGGAACAATAAAGTATGCGACAATTCCTACAACGAGAAGCAATGACATTACAATTGAAAGTGTTTTTATAACTACTTTTTTCTTACCCTTTTTAATTCTCTTTCCTGCATTTTTTACTGCATTGTCAATATTGGCATCAAGTGGGGTATCAACTATAGGTGAGTTTTGCAGCTTTAAAAGCTCTGCTTCGCAAATCGGGCATTGTGAAATGTGCTCATCTACAATTTTTTTTGTTTCTTCACTGCATACGCCGTCAATATAAAGAGGGAGTAGGTCATTTATAACCTTACAGCTGATTTTACTCATTATCAGTCATCCTTTCTGTAATTTTTTGCCTTGCTCTGTGGTATGTAACTCTTGCCCAGCTTTCTGTTTTGCCAAAAGCATCAGCAATTACCTTATACGAAAAATCACCTAAGGTTTTCATATAAAAAACCTCTTTATAGGGTGAATCTAATGTGGTGGATATGCGCAGTATTTTTCTGACATCCTCTTTTTTAGAAACATCCTCTTCTACATCATAATCGCAAGCAAGGTTCAGTATACTTTCAATATCTTGGTGCTGTTTTTTTCTTTTGGTGTTAACAAAAATATTATGTGCAATTCTGCAAAGCCAGGTTTCTATTTTGCAACGGTGGTCAAAGCTGTTGTAGCCTGTTATGGCTTTATAAAATGTTTCTTGAGTTATTTCTTCAGCAAGTGCTTCATCGAAGCATAAAGAGAGGGTGTAGCTTTTTACATATTTATAATATTTTCGATAGATTATCTCAATATCATCCATATAAACACACCCTTTCTTTTGACCGGTCAGCTATTAGACACAGTAAAGTACTTTTTTGTTACAAAAATATTAAAAAAGGGGATGTAAAAAAAGCGCAGACCGTATAAAACCGGATATAGCAAGGAGTTCTGTAGGTTTAATAAGCCTATAGAACCCTTTAAAGATACAGGAAATATAAAATTGATGAAAAAATTATGTTTTATACTACGAACAAACTTCGCCGCTCGACGTACCCTTGTACGCCTTCGGGCAAGCAAAATCAAGTCTGAAGTCTTGATTTTGCTCAGTTTGTCCGTTCTGCATCTTTTTT
>JAZSGB010000014.1:0-5849 GCA_045532505.1 Acutalibacteraceae bacterium
GAACTGATAAAAATCTGCATTGCTCTTTATGTATTTATCAATAGTATCAAAGCAGTTATTGTCAACATAGTCATCGCTGTCGACAAACATAATAAATTCACCGGTTGCCACCGAAAGCCCTGAATTTCTTGCAGATGAAACACCGCCGTTTTCTTTGGTGATGTATATTATGTTTTCGTGCTCTGTCTGTAAAGCTTTGCAAATGCTTTCAGTTTTGTCTGTTGAACCATCATTGATGATGATAATCTCTACGTCGGCTCCATTTTGTAATATGATTGATTCTATACACCTTTTTATGGTTTTTTCCGAATTATATACAGGAATAATTACTGAATATTTCATTTTTTTAACCTTCAATGATGCGTAATAATGATGTTTTTATTATATCTATATCAAATCTCTTACAAAGCTCGAGGTTGTTTTTGGAAATAACTTCACATTTTTCAGGTGATTTATAAAAATCTCGAAAGGCTTTTGCGAAATCTTCTGCCGTATTCCCTTGTAGTAAAACACCGATTTCTTCCGTTACAATATCCCTATGACCTCTGTTAAGAGAAGCAACAATTGGTAATCCTGACGCCATTTCTTCTATTATATTTAAACCCAAGCCCTCTCGGAGGCTTGCAGAAGCACCTAAATTACAAACAGATAAAATTCTGTTTACATCGTGTCTGTATCCTAAAAAATGGATTCTATCATCAATCTTTAGTTCATTACACAAGTTTTTAAGAAATTCTGCATTTTCGCCTTTACCCAAAAGCAATGCCTTTAAATTGGGGCATTCACCTTTAAGTGAGGCAATAGCTCTGATAATAGCTTCTTGGTTTTTGTTATCATTCAATTCACCAATAACTGCAACCACAAAATCATCATCGGATAGCCCAAGCTCTTTGCGGATTTCTATGCAATCCTCTTTCGATGATTTGTAAAAATTTGAAGTTTTTACGCCTATACCGGGTATATAATGAATTGTTCCGTGTTTTTTTAATTTGAACTCCTTTGCAGCCTCAAAATCTTCTTTGTTTATTGCTACAAGAGAGTCTGTAAAGTGCGCTGCAAAGCCTTCGATAGTTTTATATATTAAATTATTGAGCTTTGAGCCACCTTTATAAAAGTGAAATCCATGAGCAATATAGGTAACTTTTGTTCTTTTTTTGCCTGCAAAAGCCAGTCGTGTTAAAAGACCCATTACAGGCTCATTGGTAACAACGATGTCGTAACGGTCTTTTTTGGCAATTTTTATTAATTGGAGAAAGCCTTTTAAGTTGGAAATTTTGAACGGGCTTCTTTCCAAAGCTACTGTTCTGATTGAGCTGTTTTCGATGCCGTCAAAAAATTCAACCAATTCATTAACTCTTTCGCCAACAGGGGAGCAAACCAAATCAACATAATAGCCCTTTTCGTGCCAAAACTTAATATGTTCGGTAAAAAATTGAATTGCCATTAAGTCAGTACAGGTTAACAATATCCTCTTCATTTATTTCATCGCCTTAATTATTTTTTCAGCAATTTTCTCTCCACTCATACCGTAAATATCCCGAAGATATGCTTGGTCGCCTACCGTACCACAAAATGTATCATCGATACCAATTCTTATTAGTCTGCTGTTTAGTCCGTTATCAGCCATAACCTCGCTGACAGCGCTGCCAAAGCCACCCATGATATTATTTTCTTCACAGGTTACAATTATGGTGTGTGATTCTGCGCATTTTTTTATTGCTTCTTGGTCTATAGGTTTAACTGTGGGGAAGGAATAAACCGATGGAGTTATACCGTTTTCTGCTAAAATAGCCAGTGCCTTATCAATTTCCTCATATATAGCGCCGGTAGTTAATATGGCGACATATTTGCCTTCTTTAATGGGTATAGCCTTACCGATTTCGTAGTTTTCAAGGTTTTTGTGGATAGGCTTTTCTCCACCTCTGCCTAATCTCAAATAACAGGTTCCCGGATATTTAGCGATGGCTTTTGTAACAGCAGCAGCTTCCATTGCGTCACCGGGACAAAAAACTGCTATATTTGGAATTGAACGCATAACAGAAATATCCTCTGTTGCGTGGTGGCTCATACCGAGAGAGCCGTAAACAAAGCCACCACCAACGCATACGATTTTAACGTTAGCGTTATGGTATGCGCAGTCATTTCTGATTTGCTCAAGGCAACGCAGGGTAGGGAAATTACCTATTGAATACGTGAAAACAGTTTTACCTTCAAGGGCCATTCCCGCAGCTACGGATGTCATATTTTGTTCTGCAATACCTGCATTTGTAAATTGATCGGGGAATTGCTCAAAAAACGGCTTTAATACGCCAAAGCCCAAATCACCTGTAATAAGCTCAATATCCTTATTGGTTTCGCATATAGAACAAAGGGTTTTAACGAATGTATCGCGCATTTAGTTTTCCTTCCTTTCGTTCATCCACGTTGGCTTCCAGGTAGCCGAGGTTGTATGGTCGTTATATATATCATCATTTTCTGTCGGCATAACAGGGCTTTGTATACCGGTAGGGGTATATACATCCTCAACACCATCGGGCTTGTTTTTATGAAGCTCTGTTACAGCAGTATCGTATTCCCAACCATCGTGAGGGAATCTGTAGTGCCATAAAATATCGTTCTCCATAAAGGGAATTCCGTATCCCTTTACCGTATTTGCGATAATCACGGTTGGCTTTTTGCTTTCAAGCTGTTGAGAAAAAGCTGATTTCAACTGTTGGTGGTCGTTGCCGTTAATATCAATAACATTCCAACCGAAGGCCTTCCATTTATCTGCCAAAGAATCTATTGAAATTGTTTTTTCGCAAAAATCCATGCTTTGCATTTTGTTGTGGTCAATAATTGCTACAATATTATCTAAATTGTAGTGGTTTGCAAAAAGCATTGCTTCCCAAACAGAGCCTTCATCACATTCGCCATCACCAAGCACAACATATACCTTTGCAGGGTTATTCTTCTTTTTTAATGCATAAGCCATACCAACACCGGCTGATAAACCGTGGCCCAATGAGCCTGTGGAAAAATCAATTCCCGGAACATAATGAGAAACATGTCCGGAAAGTCTGCTTCCGTTCTGGTAGTAGGTATTAAGCTCGTTCTTATCAAAAAAGCCTGTTTCAGCCAATGCAGTATATATAGATAAACCTGCGTGACCTTTACTTAATATAAAACGGTCCCTGCCATCCCATTTAGGGTTATTTACGTCATATTTCATAACGTCTGTGTATAGTACGGCTATAATATCTGCAACAGATAAAATAGAGCCAATGTGAGAGCCACCGGATAAATGTGTAAGCTCTACTGCATGCCTGCGGATTAACCAGGCTAATTGTTCGCTACTATAATTCATATCACGTCACCACTCTAACCTTTCAAAGACAAATCGGGCAAAAGTACCGAAAGCCCTTCATTTAAGGCTGTTTCGGATATACTTGCCCCACTCTGAACCCCAAAAGGTAATTTAAAAAATTGCAGTTTATAAACTTGAGTTTTTTATAAACTACGATTATAACGCACGGAGCTATAGCTCCTATAAAAAACATAACGATTGTGTACACGTACCACTCTGCAGAAAAATGAGTTAATATTTTTTCAGCAACAGCCTGGAATGGCCACGACCAAATATAAAATGTAAACACGTTTTCATTAAGAAAATCTACACATTTTAAATTCTTTTCTGCTAAAAGCTGAGATAAAAACAAGCAAGCCACAAGCATTAATATACTTTCAATAAACATAACAAGTGCATTGTGGCGAAATTTTAAAAACAATATTACGCTTACAAAAACAAGTACAAGCGTGCCGGCAATAAGTCCTGCTTTTCTGAGTTTTTTTACTTTGATTACTTCACAAGCTGAAAAACCTATAGCAAAGTAAACGGCAAACTTACATAAATCGCTAAAGCTTAACCACATAATATCCGTTTTTATAAAATGTAAAGCAAGCGTAACTGCAAGCATTCCCACAGCTGCGAATTTTTTATATTTCACGCTATTGTAGAAAAAGCTTTTCCATAAGCCGAAAACTAAATAGAAAATAAAAATCACGGGAAGAAACCAAAAATGTCCCCAAACGTTGTTTCTCGGAGCAAAAAAGCACTGCAAAAGCTCTTCAAAACCTATGCCGTTAAGACTTCCTTTTTCCAATAACGTTTTAGGGATGAAGGAGATAGCCGAAATAACAAAATACGGTATCAAGAGTCTTTTGCTTTTATCGCCAATCCACTTTGAAAAACCGTTTTTTTCAAGGCTGTGAGATTTGGCGAATAAATATCCCGATATGCAAAAGAACAGGGGCATATGAAAGGAATAAATAAAATCTATAGGCCGGGACGGGAAGGTTGTCCAATCATTGGAGTGGGAGTGTCCGAAAATTGTCAGCAACACGCCAAAAGTATATAGCCAGCTGATTTCACTGATATTCCTTCGATTATTATTGGGCGTCATACTATAATTTTCTCCAGAAACTCCAAGTCCTCTTTTGAAAGCCTGAAATCCATAGAGGACATAGTTCCCTGAATCTGCCCCGGATTTTTAGCACCAACTAATGAAACGGAATGGGGTATATGATCAAGAATAAATCTTACTGCTAAGGCTGCTAACGGAACACCGTATTTTTCAGCTAAAGGCTTCATTTTTTCAACAATTTCCACATTCTTCCTTAGTTTATCTCCGTGGAAATTCGTGTAAATATCTCTGCTGCGCCTGTCATTTACGCCAAAACCGGAGTTAATATTGTATTTTCCTGTTAAAACACCTTGTCCTAAGCTTCCCCAGGTCATAGGTGTAAGCTGAAGGGCACTGCAATTAACTAAGAGGTCGTTTTCATTATCACGAGCAACAAGGGAGTATTCATTTTGACAGGAAACAAATTTACCCGAAAAAGGTGCTACTTCATCAAAACCCTCGCCATGGATATTAGATAATCCGTAACAACGGATTTTTCCTTGCTCCTTGAAGCGCTCCAACACCTCTACAACTGCATCTAATGGTGTTGATTTATCACGATAATGGATTTGATACAGATCTATGTAATCTGTGGATAATCTTTTCAGGCTGTCATTTAAAGCTTTCTCAATATATTGGGGGGAGTTGTCATAAGTAGTTTTGCCTTTTTCAACACGCACACCGAATTTTGTTGCAATAACTACCTTATCTCGTCTTCCCTCAATAGCCTTTGCGAGAGTTCTTTCGGATTGCCCTAAACCGTAGGTGTCAGCTGTGTCAAAAAAATTAACACCACCATCAATAGCACAATGAACAGTTGCAATAACAGCATTTTCGCTGACATAACCCCAGCCATAGCCACCCATAGGGCACCCACCCATACAGAGTCTTGAAACGGAAATATCGGTGTTTTTAAGCTTTACATATTCCATTTATGTATCCCTCTTGTTCTTGAAAAATCTGATAATTTTTTCTAACACGCACCAGACAGTTTTAAATAGAATAATAAAATCTGTCTTTAAAGAAACCTCCTCAGCATATTTAATCCTGAGCTGGTTTTTTCTTTTTAAAACGAATTTTTCATACATTTCGTCGGCGTTCTCGCCACCAACAATTTCATCAAGGTTTATAAACTCTAAGGAGCTGTAATCGGTGATACCGGGTCTTACCTCAAGAATTACGTTTTCCTCTTCTGTGTATTGTTCTGTGTATTGAAGCAATTCGGGTCGAGGACCAACAAAGCTCATTGTTCCGGTTAACACGTTAAAAATTTGTACTATCACGTCCGCTTTTACCTTGCGTAAAATTGAACCACCCCTTGTAATTCGTGGGTCATTAAGGGCTGTTGTGCCTCCGCCGATTTTATCGGCATTCTTAACCATAGTGCGATATTTTATGATTCTGAAC
>JAZSGB010000035.1:0-41018 GCA_045532505.1 Acutalibacteraceae bacterium
TGATTTTGGTAACTCTTATTAATAACGATGTTGATAAAATCAGAATAGCTTTGTTAGGTGTGTTATACCTTTTATTCAGCTGTACAGTTTCCGCTTGCCTGATTTATTTTGTCAAGGGCAGAGTTTACTATAACAAAATAAAAATATTTTGCGATGCTGTCAATGCAGTTGCTCAACGAAATTTCAGCTTCAGAATACCCACCTACTTTGTTAAGCCAAAAAGCGAAATGGATTTCCTTACTGTCAACTTTAACAAAATGCTTGTGGAAATAAGCTCACTCGAAAATATGCGAAACGACTTTATAGCAGACGTTTCACACGAAATAAAAACACCCTTAAGTGTTATTCAAGGCTATGCAGATTTACTCCAAAGCAAGGGTTTATCCGATGAAAAACGAGCAGAATACACCTACAGGCTTTCACTTGCTATTGAATCGCTTACAAACCTTGTAACAAACATACTCAAGCTCAACAAAATAGAAAATCAAGGTATTGTTCAAAAAAAACGATTCTCTTTAGACGAGCAGTTACGCCGTTGTGTACTTGGCTTTGAAAATAAAATTGAAGAAAAAAATCTTAGTCTTAATATTGATTTAGAGGATACCTACATAGAAAGCGACGAAGCTCTTTTAGAAATAGTTTGGAATAACCTTATTTCCAACGCCGTTAAATTTACACCATTTGGTGGTGAAATAGCTATTTCCTTAAAAACAAATAACGGCAAATCTGTTGTTACAATTTCCGATAACGGCTGTGGAATGTCCCAAGAAACCCTGGAGCGCTGCTTTGAAAAGTTCTACCAAGGCGACTCCTCCCACTCTCAACAGGGCAACGGCTTAGGTCTTGCATTGGTAAAGCAGGTTGTTACCATACTTGAAGGCGATATAAAAGTAACAAGCGAATTAAATAAAGGAACTGAGTTTGTAATAACCGTATAATTAATAAAAGCTTAATATTATTTAACATAATCTTAACAACAGTAGTTTATAATACTGTTGTTATTTTTTATTTGGTGGTGAGCAGCATAAAAAAAGAGTCAAATTACGGATATGATGATAACTTCAAGAAAAACATTATAATCGTTTGTGAAATTGCTGTTTTGCTCACATTAATTATTGTAATCGTTGTCTTTTTTACGGGTCAAAAATCCCCATTTAAAGAAGAAGCTACAATGTACATAACTACACAACCGGGTACAGAAACCACTGCCCAAAGCGAAGAGGACTTTGTTTTCTCAACAAAACCAAGCGAGGGTACACCACAGCAAAACCAACAAACACAGCAAAATAACTACACTCCTGCTCCTAACGTACAAAACAATCAAGGCGCGCAAAGTGCTCTGCCTAACCCCTCCGGCTGGAGCAAGGCAGAAATTATTGATAAGGCAAAGGATGCCGTTAACAAAACAAAAGCCTACACAGGTAATTTAACGGCACAGCATTCCGAAAGCTTTGTTGCAAATGTTACAGAGTGCAGCGCAGGTGGCATTGTAAGAACCGTTGTTGATGTAATGATAGGCTGGATTGTTAAGCCTGTTGATGAAACACTTGTTTTCCAAAACGGAAAAGCTGTAAACTCCGAGGGCGAAACAATCCCGATACTTCTCCCACAAAAGAATGGCTTTAACTTAACAGAAAACGGAGTCAGGTCTGCTACTGTACAGCGCTTAGGTAATGAATACCTTATTAAAATATACTTAGTTGAAGAAGATGTGGGAATGTATGATGTTCCAAAGCACAACGCTTCATCAGTTGGCTACCTGGATGTTGCCAACTTCGATTTAAGCTTTATGGAGGTTGACTCGGCAGATATAATTTATCAAGGCTCAAGCATTGAGCTTAGAATAAATGCAGATGGTTACGTAACCTATGCAAGCTATGTAATCCCCCTTCACATTGAAGGCTCTGCTCACAAGGGCTCCATAAGTGGCTCAGCAACCTTTGAGGGTGAGCAAACAGAAAAATGGATATTAAACTACTAATTGAAAGGATGTTTTAAATATGGGTTTGAAGGAAGCAGCACTCAATGCAGCAATTAAGCAAGGCATTGAATACGTAAAAAAGGATTATGATACTAACCTTTTTAAGCTTATCGCCTGGGGCAAGAAAATGGTTAAGGATGAGCTCCACCTTAAGTTGCTCACAAAATTAGAGGAGAGGTTAAGCGACCCCACTAATGTTTATGCCGACTATGTAAAAAGGGTTATAATGAACACAGACACAAACATTATCCTTAAGCTTGTGCCACCGTTTGTTAATGCAGTTATTAAGAGCTACGATATCAGAAAGGCTGCTATGGAAGAACACAACTGCAACATTCCTTGGGCTGTGCTTATTGATATTACTACAGCCTGCAACCTTAAGTGCAAGGGCTGTTGGGCTGCCGAATACGGCAATAAGCTTAACTTAAGCTACGATGATTTAAATAAAATCATTCAAGAGGGTAAGGCTGTTGGTACATATGTATACCTTTACACAGGTGGCGAACCACTCGTTCGTAAAAATGACATTATAAGACTTTGTAAAGAAAACCCTGACTGCCTTTTCCATGCATTTACAAACGGTACTCTTTGCGATGATGCTTTTATAGAAAGTGTAAAAGAGGTAGGCAACCTGCTTATTACAATTTCTATTGAAGGCAATGAAGAAACAACAGATTCTCGCAGAGGCCAAGGTACATACAAATCAACAATAGATACAATGGCACGTTTAAAGGCAAACGGCATCCCATTCGGCACATCCTTGTGCTATACAAAAGAAAATGCAGATGTTATTTCTACAGATGAATACGTTGATTTCCTTATAGAGCAAGGCACCGTTTTTGCTTGGTTGTTCTCCTATGTTCCTGTAGGCTGTGGTGCTCCACCTGAGCTTATGGCAACTGCAGAGCAAAGAGAAAATATGTACAACCAGGTTCGTAAATGGCGCTTTAAAGAGGTTAAGCCACTTGTTATGATTGATTTCTTTAACGATGGCGAATACGTTGGTGGCTGTGTTGCAGGTGGTAAGCAGTATTTCCACATTAGCGCAAACGGCGACTGTGAGCCTTGCGTATTTGCTCACTATTCAAATGTTAACATTAAAGACCCAGATACACACTTTATTGATGCTCTTAAGAGCCCTATCTTTATGGCTTACAAGGCTCGTCAGCCATTCTCAAGCAATATGCTGCGTGCTTGCCCTATTATGGATAACCCGGGCGCTATTAAGAAAATGGTTGAGGTTAGTGGCGCTGTATCAACAGACCTTCAAAGCCCTGAAAGAGTAGAAGACCTTTTCGGCAAAACAGTTGATGTTGCAAAGCGTTGGAAGGAAACTGCAGATAAAATGGCAGCAGAGCACGGCTTTGTACAGTGGCACATTCGTAGTGTTGATATTTACAAGGGCTACGAGGCAGAGCACATAGTAGACTATGATGAATTTGAATAATTCTATTAAACGAGCAAAAACTCCCGAATCAGTAGGTATAGACTCCTCGGTCATCGCAAAGATGATCGAGGAAATGTCATATAGGGGCATAAATATTCACAGCCTTATGATTTTGCGAAACAATACGGTAGCCTGCGAAGCGTGGAGCAGTCCACTCTCCCCCGAAATGACACACATGGTTTATTCCATAAGCAAAAGCTTTCTTGCGACTGCCTACGGCTTTGCATTAGCTGAGGGTAAAATCACAAGGGAAACAAGGCTTGTTGATGTATTCCCTGAATTATTTAAAGAAAAAGATAAGCTTTTAGAAAAGCTTACTATTCACCAGCTTTTGTGTATGACTGCAGGTAAGCAAACCTCTATAAGAGGTAGCAAAAGCGACAACTGGCTAAAGCTTTTTGTTAAAGCAAAGTGGATATTTGAGCCCGGCACAAGCTGGCGCTATGTAAACGATAACTACTATATTGCATCTAAAATGCTTTGTAAGGTTTTAGGTGAATCTATAACACAGTACCTTACACCACGCTTGTACGAGCCACTCGGAATTGATGTACCCTTTTGGGAGCACTCCCCCGATGGCGTTGAGGCAGGTGGCTGGGGCTTACAGCTTAAAACTGAGGATATAGCAAAGTTTATTTTATGCTACCAAAACAAGGGTAAATATAACGATACGCAAGTGATTCCCCGTTGGTGGATAAAAGAAGCAACTTCATTTATTACAGATAATTCCGTAAGCGAAAAGGAGCCTGATGCAAGTGCAGGCTACGGCTGTGGCTTTTGGCGATGCGCAGGTATGAAAAACACCTACAGGGCAGAGGGTATGTTTTGCCAATATGCAATTTGCTTTGAGGATTACAACGCCTGCCTTGTTATGACCTCCGAGCACAGCGACCTGCAAGAAACACTTGACGTGATATGGCAATATATGCCAAAAGCATTTATTGAGCCAAACCCGGAAAAAGAAGCTCACAAAATCACCCTACCGGACAAATCCAAAACAATTTATAAAGAGCGTTCCGAAACAGAAGGTCTTATTAATGATAAAGTATACACTTTAAGAAAATGCAGATTTGTTAATTTTATAGGCTTTCCCATAAGCGTATTACCTATGCCTATAGTCTTTTTTGCAAAAGACCGAGGTGGTAATATGAACAAGCTGAAATTTGAATTTTCTAAAGCTTTTTGCACATTCTCCTGGGAGGAGGATGGTGGTTTTAAAAACACTATTCGCCTTTCTATGAATGGTGAGGAATGCTTCGATGAAATAGTTATAGGTGAGCTTAAATTGCTTGCTCGCTCCTATGCATATTGGGAAAGTGAAGATACCCTTATAATGCATATCAGACCACTTTCAACCGTTGCCGAAAGGGTTTTGAAATTTCAGTTTAATGGTAATAAAATTAAAATGTACCCAAGCTATATTCCCGGTACTGCCGAAAAAGCAAAAAAGGTTGGGGATAAGCTAAAATGCATTTTAATCGGTAAATGGTTTCATTGGTGGATAGATTTTCTTGTTCCCCGTGTTGGCAAAATACTAAACCCTACCCACTACGGAAAAGCAAAAAAATAAAATTCTGTTATTTTTAGAAATCAACAAAATTTCAAAAGCGTGTTGTTCAGTTATCTCCTTATTATGGTTAAAATATAACCACAAACTTAAAGGAGGTTCACAAAATGAACACAGATAAACTGGTAGCAGAAGCAATCGCAAAGGATTACGCCCCGAAAAGCACATCAAGACTTGAGGCTTTAAAAAAGCTTGATCGCAAGGCAAAAATGCCTGCAACAATTTTTGCATACACCTTCGGTATTATTGCCACCCTTGTATCAGGTACAGGAATGTGCCTTTCAATGCAGGTTATAGGTAGTGGTATTGCTGCAATGGTATTCGGAATAATCATTGGTATTATTGGCTTTATCGGCTGTGGAGTAAACTACCCGATTTACAAAAAGCTTCTTGAAAAAGGCAAAGCAAAATATGCATTTGAAATTATAGAATTAGCACAGGAAATCACAGATGAAGAATAGGATGTGATTAAGTGAACAGAGCAGAAAGCAAATATTTTAATACTGCCGTAAAAATGGACCTTGCGCTAATTTCACTTTTAAAAAAGAAAAGCTTTGAGTATATTACAGTAAGTGAAATATGCAAAGCTGCAGGTGTAAATCGCTCAACCTTTTATTTGCATTATGAAACCCTGGGAGATTTGCTTGACGAAACTGCACAGTATTTATTTAATGATTTTCTTTCCTATTTCACACCTGATAAAAGCTCTATCTCACTAAACTTTCAGGATTGTAACCCTGAAGAAATGTTTTATATTTGCGATAAATACCTTACCCCATATTTATCATACATTAAAGATAATAAAGAGGTGTTCGGTACTGTTTTATTGCATAGTAAAGCCTTCAGGTTTGATGAGGTTTATAAAAGATTATTCGAAAACATTTTTAATCCCATATTAGAGCGCTTTAAATACCCGGAAAACAGCAGAGAATATGTAATGACCTATTACTTAAACGGTATAAATGCTATAATAAAGCAATGGTTGAGGTTCAGCTGCGATTTGCCCATAAAAGAAATTTCTGAAATAATTTCAATTTGTATTTACGGATTAAACAAACAGCTGTTAAGTGGTGATTTTTCCGTATTAAAAAATTAAAATCAGCTGTAAAAAAACATATGTTTCTTTACAGCTGATTTTAATGGGATAAAAAGTAAAGAACAGACAGGCAACAAAAAGCAGCTCAGCAAACGCAGTTTTTATACATCTAACTCACCGTAATTGTGTATAAATATATCAACAAGTGGCACAAGTTCCTCCTGATTCGGCTCACTTACATCGTATATGCCCACTACATTGTAACCATTTGCCTTTGCTGTTTTAGCAGCATAAAGGGCATCCTCAAAAACCCAGGTTGTTTGCTTTTCTGTACCCAAATCCTCAAGCACTACATCGTAAACCTTAGGTTCTCTTTTAGATGCACCTACAGTGTAGGTAGAATGTATTGAAGAAAAATAATCTCTCATACCGTATTTTTCAAGTAATGGTATAAGGGCAGACTCTCCCGTTGCCGTTGCTATACCCATTTTTACGCCCTTGGCTTTAAGCTTTTCTAAAAACTCAATAATATCATTTTTAGGCTCTGCCTCTACCATATATCTACCACGAATGTAATCAAAAACCTTCTCAAGAAGCTGCTCGTGGGTCTCTTTCAGGTGAAATCTTTCACTTGCAAGATTTATACATTCACTTAAATAAAGCCCCTCAAAGGCTTTTTTATCTTCATCGGTTAGAGTTACACCAATAATATCAAAAAACTTGTACCTTATCCCCTTCCAGACGTGCATGGAATCAAATAATGTACCATCAAAATCGAAAATTGCGCCTGTAATTTTCATTGCTTCACCCCGGATTATATTCTGTTAAACTTATTATACCACATCAATATGTAAAAACAAACCCGAGAAAAAATTTTCTCGGGTTTGTGTAATAATATAGCTTTTTAATTTTCCGAGTCTGCAGTTTTCTTCACCGTTGCTGCAGCAGCTGCACGAGTACGTTCAAGATCAAGGTACATTTTTTCTCTCGTTTTACGGTCTATATTGTAGAAGAACATAGGCACCAGGCTAAGCACATCAAAAATCAGCTGTGGACCAAATGCAGCAATAAACATTTTCCACATTGTGTCCTGTGTCTGCACAGCAGTAAGACCTGACTCAAACCCGGCCCACCTTGAAAGAAGCATTGTATTTATTTTGGTAAGGGCTATTCCTCTTACCTTGTTGATGTATCCTGTAAGAAGGTTAACTGTTGCCTCTACTCTGTAACCATTCTGCCACTCACAATAGTCAAGAACCTCGTAGTTAATTTCGTTTTCAATAATTTTCTTTGTACCGAAGAATACCATCTCAAGGCTGTTGCCTAACATCATCGCTATAGTCATAGGTAACTTTTTCTTATAAAATCCGTTTTCCTTTCCACCTATAAGTCCTACAAGGAAAAATGATAACTCTGAAACAATTATAGAGCCTCTCTGGAACAACCAAAGAGTTTTTGTGGAAAACCTTTGCCTGAACTTTGTTGCCCAAGGGTAGCTGGCGTAGGATATTGGCATACCGGGTATTCCGGCAATTGTGGACATCATATTGAATTTAAGCACAGTATCATAGTAAAGTGACTGAGATGTACCCACATTTATTCCGTCAACAAAACCCGATAGGGTATATATAAGTAACGGCTTATTTTTGAATACCGAGAACATACCCTTTACAATCTGTGGTGGTTTTTCTGATTGTGGAACTCTCTCTTTACTTACAAACACCCACATTACTGCAGGGATTGTAGCAATCACCCACCAGAATGTTTTCATTGATGCAAAAATCTTTGTAAGATTCACGTTTATTTTACCATTTGCCACAAGGTCAAACAAGACTCCCGCAAGCTGTTCAGGAAAACGTCTGAACAAATCACTTGCAAATCTTGAAGAAACAAGCATCGCCGTTCTTTCGTTTGGATTCGGCGTAAATACATTTTCAATATATCCGCCACCACCGAAAAATGCACCTATCGTTTCACCTGCGTATGAAAGTATCATATAAAAAACCAATCTTTGTGCTGCATCCATATTATGTGCATCTGCAATCAGAGGCATCATACAAGTGATAAAGCCGAGAAGAAGGCTCGGTATCAAGGAAAGATACTGAAAAGGCTTGAATTTACCCCAGCGAGTACGCATTTTATCAATAATGACTGCAGAAAGAGGGTCGTTTATTAAGTCATACAAACCCAATGTAACTGCCGCATTACCGTGAGCCTCTGCGTCAAGACCAAAAATTTTGTACAAAAACAATTCAGATGAAGTATCGTACTTACCCATTGATAATGCCGCTGCAGAAGTATTGAGTATGTAAACAACTCTTTCTTTTGTGGAACAAACACGCCTGTTCATATAAGCAGGTAAATCTGTTTCAAGCACGTATTCACGAGTATTGATTTCAACAGCGCCATTCATTTCTTCATTCATTTTTTTATCGCCTCCCCATTTAATTCAGCTTCCTTCTTAAGCTGCATTTCAGTTAATCTGCGATACATTTCCTGGCGAATTTCCTCTTGTGGAACGCCATCCTCTATCATTTTAAAATACTCCTCAATTGGTATACCACCTACAAAGCAAGGAGCGTGATTAACCTGTATACCCTTTTTGAATATTGCAATATCCACTCCGAAATTCACAGCTAAAAGCAGCAGATATACAAATGGAGCAAGAACAATATCTATACCAAAGTACGGGTTTTCAGGCACAAGCATAAGTAGCGCCGTTGCTACAATACACATTACAAGCATTAATATATCAAAAATATAGTTTCTCACCTTACCGTGCTTCGCACACGCCATTGTAAGACAACCGAATCGCACAAGCATTAAAACAACCGACAACAAAAGCAGTGCAACTGCTCCAAGCAGGCATAGTATAGCGCCCTTTCCGTCTTCTGTGCCTGTAAGACTCAAAATTTCATTTATATTTAATGTTTCAAGCATATCTGTTATTGAAAAAAGACTTAAAAAGCCCTCAAACTCCACAAATGGAGACTTAAACCAGCCCTTAAACCAAGGCACAACAATTGCCACTATGGGTATAAGGCTTGTAAATATACGAACAACAGCCAGCTTTGAACCCACAAATGAGGCTTTCATTCTGTCAACCTTCTTTTGAAAGTAAAAATGCTGTACCTCTGCCTTGTCAGCATCTTGCATAAGCCTCTCCTGTATATCATAAAGCACAATATTACAATTACAATGTGGGCAATGCTGCCTCCAATCCGTCATTTTTAAATGTTGCTTACATTTAGGACAAACCGCCATAGACTCACTCCTTACGAGGTTTATACACTTATAATATAATTTTTACGCCATAGAGTCAACTTTTTTTATCAATTTTAAACAAAAAATATTTTTTCTGTTAGCTATTTTTTAATTTAAAACAAATATTTTGTAATTCAAAACAAATATTGTTCAAAAATATATTTACATTTTTTTATGCTTTGCTATAATTAAGTCAAAATCATCCTCGTAACAGGAGGTATCAGCTTGAAGATAATTACAAACAGGCCTATTTCCTCATATTTTGAAGAGCTTCTCAAAAACGAAATAAACCAAGAAGAGGTTTTATTTGCTGTTGTTGGCGATTTAAACCTCAAAGGACGATATGCAGAGTCTGTAATGTTTTTTGCTAAAGACAGGCTTATAGCTTTTGACGAATGCCACAACAACGGTGCATACACCTTGGGCTATGATGATATTGAATTGGCTCAGGTAAAAAGACTTTACGGAAACGCTGTTTTCAGAGTAACCCTAAAAACAGGAACAAAGAGAATATTATTAAGGTTTTCTTACGCCTCTGCAGAGGTTGCAGATGCCGCCGCAGTATTTGTAAACGCTGTTAAAAACGGAGCCGACCTTGAAGAAGAAGTCGAAACAGTAAAATCCGTTTACCACAAACAACGTTGCTTCTGCCCAAAATGTGGAAGAAAGCTCCCCAACCCTGAAGCAGAATGTATAAACTGCTCAGGTAAAGGTAAGCTTATTTCAAAATTTTCAAAGTACGTAATCCCTGAAAAGAAATCACTTTTCATATGTATGATTCTTTCAGTTCTTGCAACAGCACTTTCCCTTGCACCACCTTACATTACAAAAATTATGGTGGATGATGTTATTCCTGCAAGAAATTCATCTATGCTTGTAACTGTGCTTGTAGCCCTTTTGGGAATATACATTTTGCAATATGTGATGAATGGATTTCGCTCATACTGGCTCAGACTTGCAGGCGACAGAATAACCCTTAACCTGAAAAAAGATATATACGAAAAGGCTCAATATCTTCCTTTAAGCTTTTACGATAAAATTTCAACAGGCTCCGTAATCAACCGAGTAAATTCTGATGCCGGTGTTATTCAAACCTTCATTATGAAAATAACTCAGGAAGCTGTTGTACAGGCATTTACACTTGTAGGTCTTGTTATAATAATGTTTGGTATGAGTCCGAAGCTTGCACTTTTCTCGTTGATTTCCGTTCCCGTTGTTGTAGTGGCAGGCAGGCTTTTCGGTAAAATTATAGGTCCAAAATATATGCGTCTTTGGAGAAGAAGTGCATCAATTTCTACTGTTCTTGCAAACTCAATTCCCGGTGTGAGGGTTATTAAAGCCTTCACAAACGAAGCGCAAACAATAAAAAAATTTGCTCGCTATTGCGATGAATGGTATAAAGAAGATAAAAAGGTTGCTATCCCTGCAGCTGTTTTCCCCTCGCTCATTACCTTCCTTGTAACTTGTGGTTCAATTGTTGTTTGGTTCTTAGGTGGTCAGCTTGTTATAAGTGGCAGCGATGAAATTTCGCTCGGCTTACTTGTATCCTTCGTTTCATACGCAAGTATGTTCTACACACCAATAAACTTTTTTGCAAATATGAGCGATTCATATCAGAACACACTTGCATCTGCAGAAAAGATTCTTGATATTGTAGATGCAGAACCTGAACATAACTTTGGCGAAGGCCACAAGTTAGACCGTATGCAAGGCAAAATTGAATTCAGGAATGTAAACTTTGCCTTTGATCGCTCAAAAAAGGTTCTTTCAAACATAAATCTCACTATAGAGCCCGGCGACATTGTGGGTATAGTTGGTACAACAGGCTCAGGTAAATCCACTCTCATTAATCTGCTTATGAGATACTATGATGAGTATGACGGTGAAATTTTCATAGACGGCGTAAACATAAAGGATGTTGATATGAAATACTACCGTGATTCTATAGGCTACGTTCAGCAGGAGCCTCTTATGTTCCGTGATACTATTTTTAATAACATTGCTTTCGGTAGTGGAAATGTTCATGTTGAACAGGTTATTCACGCAGCCGAGGTGGCTAACGCGCACGGATTTATATCCAAACTCCCCGATGCATACGATACAATGCTGGGCGAAAGAGGTGTTGGTCTTTCAGGTGGTGAGCGCCAGCGGGTTTCCATTGCAAGAGCCGTGCTTAAAAATCCAAGCATACTTATCTTTGACGAAGCAACGGCTGCCGTTGACTCTGAAACAGAGCACCTTATTCAAGGAGCGATTGAGCGCCTTATAAGTGGCAGAACAACACTTATGATTGCCCACAGACTTTCGACTCTGCGCAAAGCCAACAAAATTGTGGTTGTTGATAAGGGCGAAATCATTGAGTGTGGCACACCTGAGGAGCTTCTTAAAAAGAAGGGCAAGTATTACAAGCTTGTAGAAATTCAATCTATGGGCGAACAGCTCCAGAAGCGTAAAGCCGAAGAGAATTTTGAATGAGGTGAATCAAATGCCCAGATATATTGAAGGTCCTGACGTAAGGATAACAGAAAATGATAAGATTTTTGTAAATGTAGAATTTTATACAGGGGAAAAATTCACCGAGCTGGAGCTTCACCGAATGTTCCCTATAACAGGTCTTACAAAATATATTGCCTTGCTTGATAGCGAAGGTAACGAAATTGCAGTAATTCGCAACATAGACGACCTTATGCCCGAATCAAAAAAGGTTGTTGAAAATTGCCTGAGAGAATACTATATGATTCCACGTATTACTCGCTTCATTAAAATGAGCGAAAAATTCAAAATATGGATGTGGACTGCAGAAACAGATAAAGGCATCTGCACCTTTGAAATTCGCAACCATCTTACTGCAATAAAGCCACTGTATGACGGAAGGGTACTCATAAAGGATGCCAACGACAACCGTTATGAAATACCCAATGTAAATGTTCTCGACAGCAAAAGCAAAAAAATGATACTTCCAAAACTTTAATATTTGAAAGGATAATTACAATGAAACTTTTAATTGCAATAGTAAATAATGACGATAGCGCCGTTGTATCTTCATCACTTACAAGAGAAGGCTTTACAGTTACCAAGCTTTCTACAACAGGTGGCTTTCTTATGGTAGGGAACACCACTTTCCTTATTGGTGCAGAGGATGAAACTGTGCAGAAGGCAAAAGAAATAATAAAAGAAAAATCTCGCAAAAGAACAACTGTTACCTCCACCACATCGGGCTTCGGCACAGGTCTTCGCGAGGATGATTTCGAAAACGAGGTACCCGTTGGAGGCGCAATCGTTTTCACACTTAATGTTGAAGATGTAGATAAATTCTGATTTATTTCATCTCGTATAATTTTGTGGTTTCATTGGTACGGTACTCGTGCTTTTCATAGTACCCTATCAGTTCACCACTATCATTTCGAAGAGCAACCATATACACATCCTTGTTCTCTTTATCATTTCGCGATGTGTACACAATATTGTTCTTTATGCTTTCATTAAACCATGCCGCAACCTCATCTATCTTTTCGTTAGACTGAGCGTTGTGGCAATTTTTTATACTTTTGCCTATTAAATCTACGTGGTAACGCTCAATAGCAGCTTTATTCATATACACAACAGTATGCTTCAAATCGCAAATAACTACGGGTGCTAAATCTTGCTCGAGCACACTTTTAAAAAACATTTCTAAATTCATAAGCTCAACTTCTTTCCGTCAGAAAAAGCGTTGCCTACCTTTTCGCCAAGCTTAAGGTACGCATTGTGTACAGGGTCAAAGGTTATTGCTTCAAGCTTTGCAGGGTCAATAAGCCCATCCTCACCAAGTACAGCCTCATCTGCGCTTATGTTTATTATTTTACCTATACAGATTCCGTCCTCATTAAATTTCAAAAGCTCACATTCAACTGCCATTGGAAATTCGTTGATTACAGGTGCGTTAACAAAAGCCGACTTGGTTGTTGTAAGCCCTGCCTTTTCCATTTTATCAGGTTCTTTATTACCCGAAACAACACCCACATAATCTGCCTGTAAAACATGCTTTGCATCAGCAATGCTTACTGTAAAAGCTTTGCTGATTTTAATGTTTTTTGTTGTTTTATGTGAATGCGAAAGGCAAACCATAATTTGGTTTGACTCATATATTCCACCCCAGGCTGCATTCATACAATTTGCGTTGCCGTTTTCATCGTATGCAGCAACTATAAATACAGGCATAGGGTAAATATCACTTTGTGCACCAAAATTTTTCCTCATAAACATTCCTCACTTATAATTCTAAACAGATTTTGGGGTACACTTACCCCTCTCTATCCTGTGGGTATTTAATACCCGTCATTTTTCTTATTTCATCCATCTGCTTTGTTATGTAAAGGGTTTGCTCAGGTGTAACAACAGGGCTCTTTTTAAGTCCTTTAATTACACAGTCGCAAAAGTGGTCTATTTGCTCCTCAAAGCCATTACCCCAATACGGTGCAGAAATAGTCTGTGTTTCACCATTATTTAAGCAAATGGTTATTTCCTGTGGCGCATAGAACCTGTTAACCTTAGCATATCCCTTTGAGCCGTAAACATAGCCCTCATTTGGTTTTCTTAAAAGTATAGCACTTGATAAATCTGCTATAGCACCACTTTTATATTTAAGTAACACACAGGTGTGTTTATCAACCCCGTTGTAAAAAGAAGATTGTGCCGTTGCTTCTGCAATCTCCTTACCAAGATACCAGCTGGCAAAGTTCAAGCCGTACACGCCAACATCCAGAAGTGAGCCACCACCGTTTTCGCTCTTAAAAACATGGTGTTCCATTTCATCCTCATCCATAGTGTAGCAAAACTTACCCTCAACACCGAGAATATCGCCTAAAACACCCTGCTTTACAAGCTGTAGCAGCTTTAGCGTACCAGGTACAAGCCTTGCCCACATAGCCTCCATAAGCAGTACATTATTTTTTTCGGCACAGCAAAACATCTCCTGTGCCTCTGAAAAATTGACTGCCATAGGCTTTTCGCAAAGCACGTGCTTGCCGTTATTCATCATCAAGCAGGAGCATTCCTTATGCCCTGAATGCGGCACGGCAATATATGCTGCATCTATTACATCAGAATGAGCCATTTTTTCGTAGCTGTCGAAACGGACAGCTATATCAAATTCATCACCGAATTTTTCCGCATTCTCTCTCGTTCTTGATGCAACAGCCACAAGCTCTGCATTAGGAACATTTTTTATTGCATTTGCAAAACGGTGGGCTATTGTGCCTGTTCCCACTATGCCAAATTTTATTTTAGCCATATCGTTAAACCCCATACAAAATATGCAAATTTCTTATATCATTATCCTGAATTTTGTTATTAACCGAATATGCGTGCCCCTCACACTCGTTGCCTTTAAAATCGGAAAGTCCTGTACTTAACAAAAGCTCTCCTACACGAGTGCATATCCTCTCTATTATTTCACACTTTTTTACTACCTCTCCTGCAGAATTTCCACTTGAAATCAAATACTCAAGGTCAGAATGCAGTTCACCCAAAAGATGTAAATCCCTCAATGCTCTAAAGCACCATTTATAGTATGGCATATATCTTTTATTAAGCAAAAATACAACGTGAAGTGCATTTTTCACAAACTCACCTACAGCAAGCTGTGCAGCAGCCGTTTCGCCCCTTTTCACACAACGGCTGTAATTGTATTGACCTGCTTGACCCATTAAAAGGAGGCTTCCTGCAAGCTTTTTTAATTGCACAGCCTCAGGCATATTGGCAAGCCTTTCGCGAATCTCTGTAAAAGCACCGAAATCATCTCGGAATATTTTGCCGTTTGTTGCCTCTAAAAGGCTCTGCTCAGGCACAAAAAACCACTCCTGCAGGGTAAGGCTACCGTCTGCTCTGCCACATTTTTCTATAAAAAAATCATCTGCTCTGATAATGCCGTGGCGTCTGCCACCAACAGGGTTATCTGCATTTCTTTTAAAACCCATATATTCTTTAGGCAGCTTGCTGTACGCCCTTTCAAGGGCAAACATCAGCTTGTTGTCAATTATACTTTCATCAGGAATAAACACACAAAAGCCCGGCTCAAAATCGTGGTCTGTTGAAAGTGCATCATCATACCCAAAGCATTCAGAGCCGCTGCCACAAAGCCCTATAGCCACTATGCCCTCTAATTCCGGGAACTCATTTTTTAGCATAGGTGCGCCGTATTCATTATAAAAGCTTTCGCACAATTCAAGACCCTTCATAAATTCTTTTTGCCCTTTCTGCTAATTCCTCGGCATATAAAAAGTCGCCGTAGTATTCAAAAACAGATGCACACTTTTCGCAAACAAAGGCATAATAACCGTCTCTGTTAGTATACCCTTCCAGCAAAGCCTTTGCTTTTTCAAGGTAATCTGCAATAATTCCGGTACCGTCTAAAAGCCCCAACTCCACCTCGGTAGCCGTTGCCATATTTAAAAGGGTTATGGCAACCTCAAGAGGCTTTTGCACCATAATTTTTATTGCCTTTTCGTTTAATACCTTTGCCTCGCTAAATCTTTTCAAATCAACAAGTGTAAGTGCCATATTGTTGTAGAGCCCACCAAGGCGCTCATCGTTTGGTGGTAAATTACCCTCGTAAATTCCTTTTGCCTTTTCAAAAAGCGATAAGGACTTTTCAGGCATATTAAAGGCCTTGTAAACAGTTGCGCTGTTAAGGTATGTGGTAGCAGAGCCTATTTGCTCACCTACCCCAAGCACTTCAATTTTAGCTAAAGCACACTCAACTGCATAGAGTGCCTCTTCACCTCTGCCAAGCTTACGGTATAAGCCCATAAGCTCGTTTCTTATAAGTATTTCTGTTACGCCATCATTTTGTGCAACAGCTTTTTCAAGGCACTCCAACAAGAAATTTTCTGCAGATGCATAGTCGTTTTTGTGAAGAAAATAATCCTCTTTTTCGAGTAGCTTCTTATGATAATTTTTTATATCACTCATTATTTTTTCTCACTTTTTCTTTTTTTTGAAAATGATGCTTCGCTGAAAAATGCAGCACACATTATAAGCAATGCTCCAACAAGCTCATAGCTCTTAGGCATTTGCATGAAAATAATTGATGAAAGAATTATTGCTGATGCAGGGTCTATATAGCTTAAAATTGCAACGGTTTGCGCTTTAAGCTTTTTTATAGAACCAAAATAAATAAGGTATGCAACACCTGTATGCACTATACCTACCACAAAAAGTAATGTAACAGACCTTACACTAAAGCTTATATTGGTGCTTGTAAGCAAAGCGTACGGCAACGCAACAAGTCCTGCACTGCCTAACTGAATTGCAGTTTTTTCGTAGGCAGGCACCTCGCCCATAAATTTATTCATAAGCACAACACAAGCATAAAGCACGGCTGCGCCAAGACCCAATGCAACGCCCAAAAGCTTTGTTGCGCCATCCTGCAACACACCCGAAACCGATACAATACCTGCAAGAGCTATAAAAATACATATTACTTGCTTTGCAGTTATTTTTTCTTTTAAAACAATGGGCGAAAGTGCAGTAACAATAAGTGGTGCTGTGTAGTAGCACACAGTTGCAACGGGAATACCTGTATGGCGATAGCTTTCAAAAAGCAAAATCCAGTTAAAGCCAATAAAGCACCCCGAAAGAATTAACAGCCACAGCTTCTTTTTTAGTATATTTAAATCAGGTTTTTGGCCTTTAATAAGCATTGCCAACAGAATTAACAAGGCGCCCACAATCCCTCTGAATGAGGCTATAAAGCCTGATGGCAGTCCTATAAATTCTACAAATATTCCTATGGTGCCAAAAATCACCATAGAGATTATCATTGATAATTTATTTTTCATAGTACGATTAATTACCCTTTTTAAAATTCATTGGTCCTTCAAGAAATTCACCGATTTTTGTTACAACAAATGATACAACAGCCTTTACAATCTTGTGTTTTTTTATAAAATCAGGCTCAACTGCATTTTTTGCAAGGAATTCTGTAAAATCAGGTGTTCCTCTGAGCTTCATTTTAAGCCTATTGTTTTTAAAACAAATATCTATATATCGGGTAGAAAGTGTGTTAACAGGCTTTGCCACAACCTTAATTACACCATTTTCCGTATACGCATACGCAAGTATTTTATACGGATAGCCTTTAATTACACATTCGGACACGCCGTATTCACCGTTGAGTCCACAATTTAACGTTACAGTATCATTTTCTTCCTTCCAGGATATTACAAGTGTGTTTTCCGTCAAATCGAAAGAAACCTCATTCAAATTAGACCTGTGCCTTTTTGCAAAACTGCAGGAAAGGGTGCGAGGAATAATGCTTTGAGGATAAAACAGCCTGTGTCTGATATCAGAGGCTTTTGTAATATAAAAGCTTTTACCTGCAGGCAGTAAAATTTCACCCTTGTTTACAGGAATAGCTTTTCTTCTGCTTTGTAAATAGTCTAAAAGAGCTTGGTGGCTATCTTCATCATCAGCCTTTTCAAAGGCTTTTGTTAAGGTTTCCTGCAAAAGCGTGGTGTGTCTGCCCTCTTCAAGGCCACAATTCAAGCTACCTATAACTGCATTGTGTTTTTTAGAATAGGCTATAATTTGGCTAAACATACCTGTCATACTGTATACATCACCATTTATCCAAAAAAGGTAGCCGTAGCCGTTACCGTTACCAAAATCAACTTGAATTTTAGTTGCCTGCTCTGTCCAAAACTGTGGTATAACCTGTTCACCGTTATATTTTCCACCCTGCGAGTAGCAAAGCATTATTTTAACCAAATCACGGAGCTTTAAATAACAGCCTGTTCCACCTATGCATTGCCCCTGCTCGTTAGTTTCCCAAAATGGCACATCAATTCCCAATGGCTCAAAAAGGCGTGGCGTTAGGTACTCAACAAGGCTCATTCCCGAAACCTTTTCAACTGCAGCAGCAACCATATGTGCATCGTTATTGCTGTAAAGGAAGCCACCCTTTTTTCTGAACGGTGCCTTCATAAACATTTTTACATAGTCCCCTGTCATATCCTGCAAAAACGAAAACTCTTTATTGCTTTGCATTGTTAAAACAGAGCGAAGGGTCATCTCATTCCAGCCCTCACCCTTGCACATTTCGTGCTCACAAAAAAGCTCCGAAAGCTTTGTATCAAGAGAAATCAGCCCTTCTGCAATTGCAAAGCCTGCAGCTGTGGAAACAACTGACTTTGTAACAGAAAAAAGCGTGTGTGGAATTTCTGCAGAATAAGGCTCGCTATATTCCTCAAAAAGAGTTTCACCGTCTTTAACTATCATAAGGCCGTGGTTTTCAACACCACAGTCCTCAAGACCTTTATAAAACTCATATATGTATTTTGACGATAATTTCAATTTAGTTTCCATACACAGCTCACCTACATTTTAATTAATTAGTATTATAACTCACATTTTATACCAATTCAACAAATGTTTATATTGCTTTTACATTTAATTGTGATAAAATAAATTTGCAGTATCTGTGGAGGTGCCTTTATGGATTTAAAGCTTATTAAAAACAATCAAAATGCTACTGTTTCAACAAACAGAATCATTATGGGTGATATTGAAGAAATCACCGTTGATATAGACTTTCCTCAAGAGATTATCCCCGAAAGGATAACCCTTCGTTGGAATTTTTCTGCTCACGACTGTGCATACACCTGGAACCCGGGTATGTCAGATATTCACGGCCTTTATTTTGACTGGGGTAAAAAAACTATAAAATCACGCCTTGCCTCCTGGATGCCTATGCAGCAAATAATTTCCCGAAAAGGCAAAAACAAGCTTAATATTTCTGTTTCAGATGTAGATACACCTATAGAGATTGCAACCGGTATTCGTGAAGAGGATGCAACAATTGAGTGTGATGTTTCTTTTTTTACTATGCCCACATCTCCCTGCAAGCATTACTCTGCCGTCATAAGGCTCGATACACGTGAAATACCCTTTTACAATAGCATAAAGGATGTAAACGAGTGGTGGGAAAGTGAGTGTGGCTACAAAAGCGCCTATGTACCCGACAGTGCAAGGCAGCCTATGGACTCCTTGTGGTACAGCTTTCACCAAAACCTTGACAGAGAGGAAATATTAAAGGAATGCAGAGCCTCTAAAGAAATCGGTATGGAAACCGTTATAATTGACGATGGCTGGCAGACCGACGATAACAACCGTGGCTACGCCTTTTGTGGTGATTGGCTTGTTGCTGAAAGAAAAATGGGTAATATGGCAGAGCTGGTAAAGGATATTCACGCAATCGGTATGAAGGTTATGCTGTGGTACTCTGTGCCCTTTATGGGTATTTACTGCGATAAATACAACGAATTTAAGGATATGCTTTTAGATGGCTGTGGCGATGAAAAAACATTTTTTGCCCTTGACCCTCGCTACAAAAAGGTGCGTGATTACCTTTGCCAGGTTTACATTAACGCAGTTGAAAGCTGGCAGCTTGACGGACTTAAGCTTGACTTTATAGATTCATTTATTCTTAAGGGCAAAGCCCTTGAATACGATGAAAGAAGAGATTACCATGCACTTGAGGATGCAATACACGCCCTTATGAGCCGGGTTAAAGAAAAGCTTACCCAAATCAATCCCGATATTCTTATAGAATTCCGTCAATCATATGTCGGTCCTTCAATAAGAAAATACGGCAATATTTTGCGTGTTGGCGACTGCCCCTGCGATATACTCAAAAACAGGTTTAACGGCATTAATTTAAGGCTTACATCGGGCAGGACTGCCGTTCACTCGGATATGCTTATGTGGAGTATGGAGGATACCCCTGAAAATGCAGCATTACAAATAGCAAGTGCCCTTTACACCGTTCCTCAAATTTCCGTTAGAGTAGATAAGCTCCCCGAAGCTCATTACAAAATGCTTAAATTCTATCTTTCCTTCTGGAAGGAATGGCGTAATGTTCTTCTTGACGGCACCATCACTGCAACAAACCCCGAAAGCGAGTACAGCCTTGCTTGCTCATCACTTAACGAAAAAGCTGTTTTTACAGCCTTTAACGATACGGTTATAGATGTAAAAACAGAAATTGCCGTAGCAGTTAATGCATCGGCAAAAAGCTCACTTATTTTAAAAAATGCAGAGGGCTACAAATATAAGGTTGTAAGCTGTATGGGTGAAGAAATATCCTGTGGTACAGTTGAATCAACCTTGCAGGAGATAAAGGTTCCAACAGCAGGTATAATGTTCCTATCGGCAAACGGCAAATAGCAGTTAGCTGTTAGCAAATAGCACTAGCTTTAATTACGGCGTAGCCCCGAAATTCCTAACTCCTAACTCCTAATTTCTAATTACAACAACAGCCTTCCGACAAAAATCGGAAGGCTGATTTTCATTTTACTGATTTCTTTCTGCACAGGGACTTAAATAATATTAGCGTAACAATAAACGTTGGAAGCATAAGTGCAATATCTGTTAAATATCCTTCACTCCAGAGCTTTGCCAAGCCACCCCGTGAAAAAAGTGTTGCGTAATCCACAGCTAAAATATTCTGTGAGCAAACACCACCCATAAGGAAGTATGCTGCCGCGCATACGCACACAAAAACAGGCAACGCCTTTCTCGAAAAATCTATTGTGCTCATATTAACAGGCACAGTAAGCTTTTTTGTTACCATATTTTCTCTTACAAGCTTTCTTATAAAGATAAAATATGCACACACACTCAAGATAACCGTAACAACAATTTCAACTACATCATCTTCAATAAAAGCCCTTGTAGCTCTGAAGCCTATTGCCCTCGAAAGTATTACACCGAAGGAAAAAAGCATTGTAAAAATTTCATTGTATACAATACGGAATTTATCTCCCGAAAGCATTGATTTGTATTCAAAGCCTTCTTCGTTATCTGTGTATTTTTTAGGCAGCAAAACAATAACAGCCATTAAAATCAAACCAAATATAAAGCCTGTAAAATACTCCCACAGCTCCCAGGCGTTGTATGTTATAAATTGTGGTAGCTCAATGCTTGTAAACACCGTGCGCTCCTCTTTACTTATTGCAAGGAAAAGAGATGCTACAGAAATACCTACACCACAAGCAATATTTACAAGGGTTGAGAATATTCCGTTAAATTTATCCTTAAGCACAGCAGAGGTTACAATTGACGAAAGCAACGCACCTATAGCACTTGAAATAACCTTTATACTTTGAAAATAATTTCTGCAATACGGTATAGGCTTTGCCCAGGCAGCAGAGCCTAATTTTACTATAAATGCTTTCATAGGCGACATATTATGCCCCATAGCCTTAATTCCCTCTGCGCAGCACTCTACTGCTTGTGGGTTTATAACCTTAAGCACAAGGTGAGATACTGTTAAATTGCAAATAAGCATTGCTACATAATACACGCCTACAAATATTACAAAATCCTTAAACTCGTATTTCTTTTTTGAAAAAAGCGAACCAAGCACTATACTGAACAACGGCAGCCAGCCAAAGCCCAGAAGAAACATTATTGCCCATCCACTTGCAGAGCTTATTTGGGTGTATTGCACTACCTCTTCACCGGGGAAGGGCGCAGAGCTACCAAGCACACCACCAATTTGAGAATTCAGCGTACCCCAACCACCTGCAGTAATTGCACCGAATGCTGCTGCAAGGGGAAGCATTTCGTAATTCATTTTTTGGCGTTTTCCGTAAAGTGCATACACAAAAAGCACAATGCAAAAGCAAACAGAATACATACCCCACTTTGCACCAAAGCCGTGCTGACCTCGTACATGCCACATAAAGCCTACAAGCAAGGCGCCTGTAATTATTGCAAGAATTTTTTGAGGATTTGAAAGATTGTTTTTTATTCCTTCCATATTATCACCCCTGTTCAATAAAATTATATTACCGTGTTTTTCCACCGTCAAGAAAAAATTTTTTTGAATAATCTCTTAACTCTTGCAGAATACTTTTGTAAGGAGTGATTTTATGAAAAACAACATTAAAAACACGCTTGATGATATCCCTACACCTGAAAACAATGCGCAAAGCATAACAGGTCTTATTAAAGAAAATGGAGAAATCACAGGCTATCAGCTTTCAAACAGTAAAAAAATTTCAAAGCAGGATGCTGTTAATATGGCTCGCAGAGGTAAAATCAAAGGTGTTGGAATTGCCCATAACGGCAACACAGAGTATTTAAAATCCGTACCAAACGACAGCGAAAGCGATAATTTAGGCAACCTTCCTACCGTAGAATAATTTTTCCCTATGGCTTTTTTAGTCATAGGGTATTTTATTACTCAAATAGATTGCATTTTAAAATAAAACTGATAAAATATATACATACATTTTGAAAGAAGGCGTTTTTGTGATAACAAAGGAACAATGGAAAAACATTCGAGGCTCTTCACCAAAGCCTGACCAGATTATGCTCTCCATTAAAGGCGATGCTGCTCACTCTATAACAGTACGCTGGAGAACAGATTTAACCGTTGAAAACGGTTACGTGCTTTTCAGAGAGGTTGGTACAGAAGCTTTTGAAAAAGCTGATGCAGAATTTATAACCTTTAATACAGATATGGATGACAGCAACTTCTTTTTTGCTGATGTTACGGGTCTTAAGGCAGATACACAGTACGAATACACCTGTGGTGACGATAACATAAGAAGTGCGCTTTACACATTCACAACAGCCCGGGAGAATTGTGAAAAATTCTCATTCCTTTGCATTTCCGATATCCAAGCAGGTGATGCAGAGCCACCTGCAGATTACTCTGTTTTAAATGTAGTGCTTAAAAAGATTTTAGCTGAGCACCCCGAGTGTAAGTTTATTGTTACAGCAGGTGATAACACAAACTGTGGCCAAACAGATATTCAATGGACAGGTCTTTTTGAGGGTCTTGAGGGTATTATAGAATCAACCCCGATTATGTTCTGTATGGGCAACCACGATGATATGGGCTTCAGCAGTTATTTTACCAAAGAGAATAAATACTACTCCGAGCACGCTACATATTTTACAAACCAGCTTTGGGGCTCTTACGAGCACAACGGCCCAAAGGATTGGATAGTTGCAAACTACGCCTTTGATTACGGTAATGCTCACTTTTGTATGACTGGCACAAGTGGCTATGAGGAAATGAACCGGTGGCTTATTGAACAGGCAGAAAACAGCAATAAAACCTGGAAATTTGCTACTCACCACTTCCCTGTTTGCTACTCAAGCCCTGATATGGAGTGCGAGGATACATACCCCGCTATGAGAGACGGTATGGATAAATTTGACGTTGTACTTTCAGGCCACGAGCACTCCTTTGCACGCTCATACCCACGCCGTGGCGAGGGTCTTTACAACAAGCCAAGCGAGGGTACCATTCACTATAATCTCGGCTCAAGCCACAGAAACGGCCCCGGCTGCAGAGTAGTACCAAAGGTTTGGAATGCCAAAACCTACAACCACGAGGAAGAGCTTTCAATGTTCTCTATTATAGATATTGACGGCGAAAAATGTACCCTTACAGCATATGTTGAGGATGGAAGAACAATAGACTACTGCGTTATTGACAAAAAGGCAGACTCTATTTTCCCACCGGACTGTGCCCCTGTTTACAACAGAACACGTATTAAATTCAAGGGCTACGATTTAGGTCTCTGCTCAGAGCCTACACTCCCACAAAATATTGACGGCACGTTTTATATTGCCATTGGTCAGCTTATAAACTTTGTTGGTGGCGATGTTTGCAGAACACCCGGTAAAATCAAAGTAGGCATCTACGGCAGAACTGCAGAATTTACCGAAAACTCTACAACCGTTGTTACAAATAACGGCTCCTATGAAATGTCAAAGCCGTGCCTTAGACTTAACGAGGGTCAGCTTTTTGTTCCAATGGACGATTTCGGCAAAAACCTTCGTATGCATTGCTTCTACTATGAACACAACAATTTCATTTCAGTAGAATCAGAATCACAAGACAGACCAGTTCCACACCAACCGTAATGAAAACAAAATTAAACTACAACACAACTATTCTTTGTTGCTTTGTGGGGTACATAGTTCAAGCCATTGTAAATAACTTTATACCCTTGCTGTTTATAACCTTTCAAAACAACTACCACATCCCACTAAGCAAAATAACACTTCTTGTAACCTTTAACTTTTGTATACAGCTTACAGTAGATTTACTTGCAACAAGGTTTGTAGATAAAATCGGCTACAGAGCATCAATTTTAATAGCACATATAACCTCTGCTTTGGGACTGCTTTTGCTCACTGTACTGCCGGAAATTATGAATCCCTTTACGGGTATTCTTATTTCTGTAAGCGTTTACGCCATAGGTGGTGGCATTATAGAGGTGCTTATAAGCCCTATTATGGAAAGCTGCCCTACAAACAACAAAGAAAGGGCTATGAGCCTGCTTCACTCCTTTTATTGCTGGGGGCACGTAGGGGTTGTGCTTCTTTCAACTATATTCTTTAAAGTAGCCGGTATTGAAAACTGGCGTATTCTTTGTGGGCTATGGGCAATTGTGCCTGTCATAAACGGTATTTTATTTATTAAAACACCTATTGCCCCACTTATCAGCTCCGAAGAAAAGGGCTTGACCCTTAAACAGCTTTTCAAAAACAAGGTTTTTTGGTTACTTATAATAATGATGATTTGCTCAGGCGCCAGCGAGCAGGCAGTAAGCCAATGGGCATCAGCCTTTGCTGAGCAGGGCTTAGGCATCTCAAAGGCTGCAGGTGATTTGGCAGGGCCTATGACCTTTGCTGTTGTAATGGGTTCTACCCGTGCCATATACGGAAAATATGGAGATAAAATCAAGCTTGATACCTTTATGCTCATAAGCACAGCCCTTTGTGTTTTTTCATATTTACTTATAAGCCTAACCCCTTCACCGGTTATAAGCCTTATAGGGTGCGCACTATGTGGTGCCTCTGTAGGTATTATGTGGCCCGGCACATTCAGTAAGGCTGCTGCCTCCCTTCGTAACGGTGGCACGGCAATGTTCGCTTTACTTGCCCTTGCAGGTGATTTAGGCTGCTCCTCCGGTCCTTCCCTTGTAGGCGCAATATCCGATATTGCTCACGGAAATATGAAGGTAGGAATTTTAACTGCAATTATTTTCCCCCTTACGCTTATAATATGCTTGCTCATAAGCAAAAAACAAGCCAAAAGATTGTCTGACTAAATAAAAATAAACCCCTTGGTTACAAAAACTGTAATCAAGGAGTTTATTTTTATTTTACTTTTTTGTACTGCAGCTACCGTTACAGCTGCCACCACATTGCTTTGCATAGGGACAGCCTATACAGGCTTCACCACGTTTTTTTGCTCTGCGAAGATATATTAATATACCAACAACAATAGCTGCAACAATTAATATAATTATAAGGTTTTCCATAATTTATTTTGTGGCACGCTCTCTTTTTTTCTGTGCCTTGAGAGCCTGCTCTTGTTTAACTCGTTTATTTGCTCTGCCGATAAGAACACCAACAAACACAGCCATTACAAGTATTGCAATAATTCCACCGATTGCGCTACCCACGTTAAGGCTTGCAGGCGTAACAATAAGCGTACCTATTGTATATACAAAATAACTAACCGTATAACCAACACCAAGCTGTAAACCTATACCACCTAAAAGCCATTTTTTGCTTTTCATTTCTGCACTCATAGCACCAATTGCTGCAAAGCAAGGTGGTGAGAAAAGATTAAGGGTTAAGAATGCAAGAGCCGCAACCTTTGTAATTGCCATTACACCTGCAACCTGCTCGCCTGCGCCATCCATAAGCGCAAGCTCCTCTGTATTAATAAGATTTTCAAGACCTACAAAGCACACAGCCAAGGTACCCACAACGTTTTCCTTTGCAATAAAGCCTGTGATTGTTGCTGCAGCAAGCTGCCAGGAAAGCACACCCACAACAGGCAAAAGCACGTATGCAAAGGGTTTTGCTATAGCTGCAAGAATAGATGCATCTGCACTTTCGGCAACACCGAAGCTTAAATCAAAGCTCTGCATCACCTGCACTGCCGTGTTGCAAAGCAAAATAATTGTTGTCGCCTTTACTATGTATGCCCAACCTCTGCTAAGCATTGATTTGAAGGCACCCTTTAAGGAGGGGAGCTTGTATTCGGGAAGCTCAATAATAAAGTAAGACTTCTTTGCAGCGTTACCTGTAATTTTATTCACAAGCAACGCACCAAAGAAAATAATCACAATTCCCGAAAGGTACATTATAGTGCTTACCCAACCTGCATTATTAAAGAACGCACCTGCAATAAGTGATATAACAGGGATTTTTGCTCCACAAGGAATAAAGGGAGCAAGCATTGCCGTTGCCCTTCTCTCCCTTTCGCTGTGAATGGTACGGCTTGCCATAACACCCGGCACAGCACAGCCAATACTCATAACAAAAGGAATAACAGATTTACCGGAAAGGCCAACCTTTTTGAAAATCGGGTCAAGCACAACAGCAACACGGGACATATAGCCACAATCCTCAAGAATTGCAATGAGGAAATACATTACCATAACAAGTGGAAGGAAGCCTATAACTGCAATAAGACCACCTATAACGCCATCTATAAGCAGAGCGTAAAGAAGTGGGTTTGCATTTTCTAAAATTCCACCAATCCAAGTCTGGAAGCTCTCAAGGAGTGTAACAAGACCGGGTATTGATTTTCCGTTTGCAAGCTGGGCACCCTCTGCAATCCAGGTGCCAAGTGTAGTCTGTGATATGTAGAAAACAAGGAACATTACAACAGCAAAAATCGGAATACCAAGCCACCTGTTAGTAAGCACAATATCTATTTTATCGCTGAAGGATTTTTCTTTGGTAAGAATTTTTCTGTTTTCAACCGTCTTTACAATATCATTCACAAATGCAAAGCGCCTACGGTCTGCTTGCTTAACAGCCTCTCTGTCTGTTAAATCCACGTCACCCTGACTATATGGTGCGCTCTGCACCTTGCCAATCTGCAATACAGCCTGGTCAACTATTTCGTGCAGACCATCGTGAGAAACACACGATGTTTTAATAACAGGGCAGCCGAGCATTTTGGATAATACCGTTGCATCTATTATAGTTTCCTTTTTCTCGCTCAAATCGTTTTTGTTAAGGGCAACAACCATTGGTATGCCCAACTCAAGAAGCTGTGTTGTAAAAAACAGACTTCTCGAAAGGTTTGTGGAGTCAACAATGTTTATAATAACATCAGGCTTTTCGTCTTTTATGTAGGAGCTTGTAACACTCTCCTCGCTTGTAAAGGGTGACATAGAGTAGGCACCCGGAAGGTCAATTGCAAAAAGCTGCTCTTCGCCTAAATAAAAATGCTTTTTTATAGTGCGCTCCTTCTTATCAACGGTAACACCTGCCCAGTTACCAACCTTTTCATTACTGCCTGTAAGGGCATTGTACATTGTGGTTTTACCGGAATTAGGGTTACCTGCAAGAGCAATTCTTATCATACACTCAACCTCCTTTTCACAAATTATATAAATGAAGCCTTAAATCAAAATAGCCTTAGCAAGATTTTTATCTATACTGTACCTGCCGTCCTTAATGGATACAACACAGCCACCACTAATACGGAAAACAACTGTAATAGGCTCACCTGCATAGCAACCAAGAGTAAACAAAAAAGCCTCAACCTCATCGTCGTCAGCTAAAATATCCTTGATAACATACTCTCTTCCCTCTTGTGCCTCCCACAAGCTCATTGTATCCACCTCGTTCCATGCAGTTAGCAGTGGCTAACTCGAAATCATAATAAACAGTTAGCCTTTGCTAACTACAAGCATTATAATCCTTTGACAGAAATTTGTCAACAAGTTTTTTCCATTTTTACCGTTTTTGTTTATATTGATTTTTTTTAGCCTTTATGGTATTATACAAATACGACAAATTGCACACAAATTTTTACATAGGAGCATTGATATGCCTTTAAAAGAATCAGGCGAGATGTATCTCGAAACTATATATGTACTTTGCCAAAAAAGCGCATCTGTTCGTTCAATAGATGTTGCCGAATATATGAATTTTTCAAAACCGAGTGTAAGCAGAGCAGTAGGTCTTTTAAAAGAAAAGGGCTACATTATCGTCGATAAGGATGGTACAATTTCACTTACTTCAGAGGGCAAGGCACTTGCACAAAATATTTTTGAGCGCCACACAATTATTACAAAAATGCTCACATTTTTGGGCGTAGATGAAAATGTTGCCACAGATGATGCCTGCAGAATTGAGCACGTTATAAGCCCCGAATCCTTTGAAGCGATAAAAAAATTTCTCGAAAACAACTAAAATACAGTAAGTCATACACCACCGTTCTCAAGAATATATTTTGTAAGAAATATATTACAGGGCGGTGGTTTTATTTTCACTTTATTATATTCCCTTCCACCTTTAAGCATTACCACCCTGCTTTTAACACTTGGTGTAATTTATGTAAATGGGTTAACAGATGCACCTAATTCTGTAGCGACCTGTATTTCCACAAGGTGCCTTACACTTAAAAGTGCCGTTTTTGTATCAGCTGTTTTTAATTTTTTAGGTGTAGCCACTATAAGCAAGTTAAATACTGCTGTTACAGATACCGTAATGAATATGGTATATTTCGGTGAGGATGACAACAAAGCTACAATTGCCCTCGCTGCTGCACTTTTTTCGGTGGTCTTGTGGGCTGTTGCTGCCTGGTATTTTGGCATACCTACAAGCGAAAGCCACGCACTTATAGCAGGGCTTACAGGTAGCGCAATTGCAATAAACTCAAGCCTTGCAGGCATAAATACACAAGAATGGGTAAAGGCAATTTACGGTCTTTTTACCTCGTGCTTTATAGGCTTTTTATGTGGTGCTGTAATATGCCGTGTTATTCTTGTAATTTTCAAAAACATAAACAGAAGCAAGGCAGAAGTCTTTTTTAGAGCAGCGCAGATTTTTGCAGCAGCCGTTATGAGCTTTATGCACGGCGCGCAGGACGGGCAAAAATTTATTGCTGTTTTACTGCTGTGCTCAAAGGCAGCAAGCAACAGCACACTACACACGCAGTTTATTGTAATCTGCTCTGCAGTTATGGCTTTAGGCACCCTGACAGGTGGCAAAAAAATAATAAAAAGTATTGGTATGGATATGGTTAAGCTACAAAAATACCAAGGCTTTTCTGCCGATATGGGAGGCGCTGTTGCACTTTTGTTAAGCACAATAAACGGTTTCCCCGTTTCCACCACCCACGCAAAAACAACTGCAATTATGGGGGCAGGTTACGCTGTAAACAAAAGGAATGTAAACACCTCAGTATTTAAAGATATAGCCCTAACCTGGCTACTCACCTTTCCCGGCTGTGGACTATTGGGCTTTGTAATGACAAAAGTGTTCGTGTTGATGTTTTGAAATAAACAGAAGGGGCTGTAAAAAAACAGTCTGAAGTAAAGACAGTTTTTTACAGCCCCTTCTGTTATTACTCAATAAGCCCCAAGAATCTGCCGAGCCAATAAATAAATATGTATGACATACCGTTTTCGCTTCTGTCAGCACGGCCACCATCTATACCGTACGGGTTAATACCCAAGGTTGCAAACGGTCTTTCATCCCAAGCAAACGGCTTTTTAAGCTGTGGGCTACCACTCCAATAAACAGACTCATCTGTCATTTCGTAATCCTTACGCTTGCTGTTTATCATAGTGCAGTTTTTAATATCGTATGGGTAGTCCTTAAGGCACTGCACACAGCCGTCAATATCGCAAGGTGCCTGGCAAAATGCCTTATAAATAAATGCATAGTAAGGATTACCCTCAATTTTTTCATAATCGTAGTGAGAAGCAAGTCCCATAAGAAGATACTGCCTGATTGCTTCATCCTTTTCCAGCCTTAAAATGCTCATTGCATTAAGCATAGCAAGGTTATCATCTATATGGCAGGTATGTGCATCTGCTCTCTTATGGTATGCAGCATTAACGAGGAAATGGTGCTCCTTAATAAGCTCAAGATATCTGTTTTGGTACCTTTCATCACCTGACATATGGTAAGAAACCTTAAGAAAATTAAGCATTTCAAGTGAGTTTACGCCCTTTTCCCAGGTCCACATACTATCTGTATTAAGTGCAGTTTCGTTCCAGCACGCCCAGGAGGTTGGCTTACCGTCGCAATCTATAAGGTAGCCGTCATTTTCAAGTATATGGTCTGTAATTGCACAAACAGCCTCTCTGATTTCTGCTTTTTCTTCTTCTGTTGCACAAAGGTCATAGTAAAGGCAAAAGCCCCAATAGTGGCCTGTCATTTCATCGCTTGAGGTTTCACCAAGCCACTCATATGTACCATCGGAGGAACGGTGCCACTCTTCACCTATAATTCCCTGCTTATCTATACCCCTACCCCAATCCTCTTCATCGGGGAAGCGCACGGCACGAGCTGTAAAGCCCTTTATTTCGGGTGCTCTTGTAAGGAAAAGCATTGCATCCTTTGAGCGCCTTGCAGCCTCAAGCACCTTTTTATCTTTAGTAATTGAATACCACATTGCAAGTGCACCAACGTAGCACTGTGTCCACAAGCCGTCGTTATCTGTTAAGTGAGATGTGTCTGTACCGTCAAACCTGCTTATCCAGGTAACATAGCCTTGCTTACGTGGGTAATATTTTTCAGTTTCCTCAAATAAATGAACAGCCTTTTCTTCAAGTGTCATTTCCTGCTCATAGATTTTCATTACGCCACCGTCTGAAACAGTATATAAAGCACCGTTAAGCTCTGCAACGGCTGTAACATCTGTGCTAAAGGCATATCTTTGTGCAGGAAGATATTTTTTTATACCGTTTTTAATTATAATTGCACCTGCATCGGTACCTAAAAGGAAGCTGCCATCAGCACAAACACAAACAGAAAGCACGCTTTCCTCAGGAAGAGCACTTATGAGCTCCTTTGAGTACCAGCCACTTCTGTAATCGTAAATGAAGAAGCCTTCCTTAGCACCTACAAGAAGGTAGCCGTTTTTATCAAATGCAATACATTGAATTGTAATTCTCGGCATAGTGCTGTGGTCGGGGAAAATGCAACGCCAGGTTCTGCGCTTGCCCTCCATACGCTGAATACACCTTTCATCTGCAACGCAAACTCTGCCACTGCCTACTGCAAGGAATAAGCCTTGCTGTTCAAGCCTACCAAGGTCAAAGAACTTGTCATCACCCTCAGTTTCAGCATAAATGTGTGTATTTGTAAGCACATAAAGCTTTTCATCAAACTGCATATCTGTTACGGTATCACCAAAGTCATAAAGGAGCTGTGCGCCCTTATCTGTAATAACAAAAACGCTGTTTTCACAAGAAGCAAGCACTCTGCCCTTACCATCGCAAAAAACTCGGCTGTAAGCCTTGCTATCGCCAAAAAAGCTCCAAGCTCCGTCCTTTAACCTTGCAAGACCATCCTCTGTGCAAGCATAAATTTCATTTTCATTTTTAATTGAGACTGATTTAATTTTGCAATTAATCGGAAATCTTTCAATCATCTTTTGGCCGTATGAGCCAACCTTAAATACATCCATAGCTGTACCTCTTAAACAAAAAGTTTAAACAAAAAGCCGAAATAAATTCGGCTTTTTATTTTAAATTAATATTTCATTTTTTTGTTAATTTCCTGCATAACCTCAGGTGTAATTTTAATAATTTCACGGTCGTATGTGAGGAGACCGTTACACTCATCCTCTACATCGGAAACCTCTGTGTAAATAATTGCAGAAAGACCCTTGTTCTTTACACACTTAAGAATACGGTCCTCATAAAGGTGCCTTACAGCCTCATCGTACTTTTCTTGTGAGTAGTACTTTCTGTAGCCAAAGAACTTTTCTTTATTAAATGAGTGCCCGTCAATTTTATACGAATATCCACCAAACTCTGTAAGAGCAATCGGACGGTCATCATCCTTATTGTATTTTGGGAAAAGGAATGGTGTAAAGTAGATATGGAAGCTGTTTGCATCACCTGCGCCATGGTCAACCCAACCACTTGCGTGGTCAATAAGCCTTGTTGGGTCCTTTTCACGGTAGAATTCGCAAGCCTTAACGCTGTCAAACTGGCCCCAAGCCTCGTTAAACGGAGTCCACAAAGCAAGTGAGGTTACATTGTAAAGATGGTCAATCATCTTTGCAGATTCCTCAAAGTATTCTGCTCTGCCTGATGGGTCCTTTCTTGCAAAGTAGCCGTAGTGCTCCTTACCGTCGGAAATTTTACCAACATGCTTGTTATTAAAGAGCATTGCAAGGAATGGCATTGTACCTATGGCAAGGAAATTGTATGCCCCACCACCGTTAATCATATCCTGCCAAACAATCATACCTAACCTGTCGCAATGGTAGTACCAGCGCAACGGCTCAATTTTAATGTGCTTTCTTAATGTGTTGAAGCCTAAATCCTTCATTGTTTGAATATCATATATAAGAGCCTCATCACTTGGAGCAGTATACATACCGTCACTCCAGTAGCCCTGGTCTAAAAGGCCGTTGAAGAAATATGGCTTGTTATTAAGGAAATATCTTGAAAAGCCTTGCTCATCCTTACCAATGCTGAACTTTCGCATACCGAAGTAGCTTTCAACCTGGTCGTTGCCTGCTACAATTTTTAAATCGTAAAGCTTAGGATTTTCGGGACTCCAGCATTCATAATCGGAAAGCTTAATTACACCCTTACCGTTTTCAAGCTTACAGCCGTTCATAATATCGCCGTTATTAAGGGCAATTGCAGCCATGTCGTCGCTTAATGGACCTGTGTAATCAACCTCAACTAAAAGCTCATCTCTATCAATATCAGGTGTGAGCTTTACTGACTTAATGTAGTTTTGTGGCACCTCTTCAATCCAAACGGTTTGCCAAATACCTGACTGTGGTGTGTACCATATACCACCACGCTTAAAGGTCTGCTTACCTCTTGCCTGTGAATCGGTAGTTGTTGGGTCCTTAACGGTAACCTTTAAATCGTTTTCGCCATCTAAAACAAATGATGTAATATCAAATGTAAATGGAAGGTAGCCACCCTTGTGTGTACCTATAACTGTATTATTGAGTGTTACTGTGCACTCGTAGTCAACAGCGCCGAAGTGAAGCAATACCCTATGGTTTGTGCGCTTAAAATCAAAAAAGCGCTGATAGTAAAGTATATCTGTTGGCTCAACTAATTTTTCAACTCCACTTAAAATACATTCGGGGCTGAATGGCACAACAATTTTGCCTTGGTATCCACCAAATTTTTTATATTCATCGTAAATAGCGTAGCTCCATTCGCCATTAAGGTTGATAAAGCTGTTACGCTTAAGCTGTGGTCTGGGATAATCGTTTAAAGGAAGCTCTTTGTTAAGAGCTTTTCCCCATCTTGTATACAATCGTTCCATAAATTGGTCCCCTTTTGCTAATTGATATAAAAATCATACCATATATAATAATTATTTTCAATATTTTTATTGTTTAATAATTTTTGTTGACTATTTTTTCCATAAGTGATATAATTGTAAAAAATTATGTTTAAAAGGTTGTGTAAAAATGGTAGGCTTAAACAAATTCTTTTATGAGCTTATGTCTCTTTTAATGTCATTCCTTTTCTCTATCGGTGCAATTACAACACCGGGTACTAATGACGTTCTTCACCAAATCAACGATGATGCTAACATCAAATTCGTTGTTACAGGCGACCCACAGGTTTGTAGCTACAACCCTGAAAGAGAAGCAAACGTTATTTCAGCAAGCCAGGACCTTATGAATTCTCAAGATGTTCTCGATGCATTCATCATCGCAGGTGATATTGCAGAAAACGGTCTCGAGTCTGAATTCCAAAGAGTTTCTGAAGATATTAAGGATATTCCTGCTAACAATTTCATTATGTGTGCAGGTAACCACGATATCCGTCTTCGTGATTACGAGGAAGCAAAGGATAACATCCTCACATTTATGAACGCTTTCAACGACGAAGCAAACCATAAAACAGAGCTTCACTACGAGTACGATGTTAACGGCTACAAGTTCCTTGTTATGGGCTCCGATACTGCAGAGTTTGAAAAGGCATTCATCAGCAGTGAGCAGCTTCAGTGGCTCAACCTTTCACTTAAAGAGTATACAAAGAACGGCGACCCTGTTTTCGTTATTTGCCACTATCCTCTTGCAGAGAGCCACGGTCTTCCAAGCACATGGGGTTCTGCAAACAGCACACCTACAGAAGGTCTTAAAGAGTATGTTCGCAGAGATGGTTACGATTACACAGGCTCAATCGGCGACCAGAGCAATGAGGTTTACGATATAATTTCACAGTACGAAAACGTATTCTTTATTACAGGCCACCTTCACACAGGCTTTGGCTACTACACATATCAGACAATCAGCGAAGAGAACAACGTTCAGGGTATTAACGTTCCATCACTGGGCATCAACAACAAAGATGGTACCTACAACAATCCCGGTACAGGCGTTTATGTTGAGGTTACTGATGACCAGGTTATCTTCTACGCAAGAGACTTTGCACAGGGCAAGTTCCTTTCAGAAGCAGAGTTTGGCGAAACAATTAAGGCATACGACCTTAAGTAATTAAACATTTAAACAAACGGTTCTTGTTGTTAAACAAGAGCCGTTTTTCTTTGTACAACCCTTTCGCATATTATAATGCGGGAGGTTTTTTTATGTTCAATAATATTATAATTTCGTGCTTTTGTTTATTAGGATTAATATTTGTGCTGCTTACCTTTGTTTTGAAAATGATTACCTGGCGAGTAGAAGATATTACGGTAACTATTCCCCTTTACTACGAGGACAAAGAAATATTCAGCAAAATCCATTTTATACGCTCGTTATTTGAATTTTGTGGAATAGAAAAAAAGTGCACTGTAGTTATTGTAAACTACAATGCACCTGAAATCTTGTGTGATGAAATTAAAAGCTTTTATAAAAATTACTCTTTTGTAAAGCTTGTTGCTCCCAATGAATTAGAAAACACACTAATTCAGAAAAGGCAATAACACTTAAAGAGTTGCATACATAACAGCTTTAATTGTATGCATTCTGTTTTCTGCCTCTTGGAATACTACAGACTGCTCACTTTCAAATACCTCGTCTGTTACCTCCATAGCATCTCTGCCAAACTTTTCGCACATACGAAGTCCGATTTCTGTTTTCTTATCGTGGTAGGATGGAAGGCAATGCATAAATATAGCATTTTCACCTGCATTACTCATTAATGCCTTGTTCACCTGGTAAGCAGATAAATCGTTGATTCGCTCTGCCCAAACAAGCTCAGGCTCACCCATTGAAACCCAAATATCTGTGTAAATAACATCTGCATTTTTTGTTGCTTCAATAGGGTCCTCAATAAAGGAAAGAGTTGCACCTGTTTGCTTTGCAATAGCCTTGCACTCGTCCACAAGGGCAGAATCAGGGAAATATTTTTGTGGTGCGCAGGCTGTAAAATTAAGACCCATTTTTGCACAGCCCACCATAAGTGAGTTACCCATATTGTACCTTGCATCGCCCATATAAACAAAGTTTATACCTTTAAGCTTACCAAAGTGCTCCTTAATAGTTAAAAAGTCTGCAAGAATTTGTGTGGGGTGGAATTCGTTTGTAAGACCATTCCACACAGGCACCTTTGAATATTTTGCAAGCTCCTCAACAACCTCTTGGCCGTGGCCTCTGTACTCAATACCATCGTACATTGAGCTTAAAACACGTGCAGTATCGGCAATGCTTTCTTTTCTGCCGATTTGTGATGCTGTTGGGTCAAGGTAGGTTACACCCATACCTAAATCCCTTGCAGCTACCTCAAAGCTACAACGAGTACGTGTGCTTGTTTTTTCAAAAATAAGAGCAATATTTTTACCCTTAAGTGTATCGTGAGGAATACCTGCCTTCTTTTTCTTTTTTAAATCTGCTGCAAGATTTATAAGGTACTCGATTTCCTCAGATGAAAAATCTAATAATTTTAAAAAGTCTTTACCCTTAAGATTCATTTTTTACACCTCAAACACATGCTTTTTCAATAACATCTACAGCCTTTTCTAAATCCTCAAAAGAAATATTAAGTGGAGGAAGAAGGCGAAGCTTATTTTTTGCTTTTATAGGAAGCACGCCGTTTTCCTGGCAATACTTCAAAACCTCGTTTACATCCTTAACAGTTTCAATACCCAGCATTAAGCCGAGGCCTGTAATGCTTTTTACACCCTCGCAGGCAGAAAGTCGAGAAATAATATACTCGCTTTTCTTTTCTACATCTGCAAGAAATTCATCTGTTAAACGGCTTACAATACTGCAAGCACCTGCAGCAGCAACAGGGTTGCCACCAAAGGTTGAGCCGTGTGAGCCGGGTGTATACGTGTTTTCAACCTTTTCAAAAAGCATTGTTGCACCTAACGGAAGGCCACCACCCAGACCCTTTGCAGTAGATACGATATCAGGTATAACGCCGTATTTCATATATCCGTAAAGGGCGCCTGTTCTGCCGTTGCCTGTTTGCACCTCATCAACAATAAGGAGTACATCGTTTGCCCTGCAAAGCTCTGAAAGACCTGCAACAAATTCCTTTGAAAGTGGCACAACACCACCCTCACCCTGTACGGTTTCTATCATAACAGCAGCAATTTTTTCTTCTGTAATATATTGTTTTATTGCCTCAAGGTCGCCTGCATCTGCGTAAAGGAAGCCCTCTGTTAATGGCAAAAAATCCTTATGGAAGGTATCCTGACCCGTAGCAGCAAGTGTTGTAATTGTTCTGCCGTGAAAGGAATTGTTAAGAGTAATAATCTTATAATATTCCTCGCCCTTTTTCTCTGCTGCATATTTACGGGCTGCTTTAATTGCACACTCGTTAGCCTCTGCACCTGAGTTTGAAAAGAACACCTTTTTTGCACCCGTTTTTTCACAAAGGAGCTGTGCAAGCTTTGCACAAGGAGAGGTATAATATAAGTTTGATGTATGCTGAAGTGTTGTGAGCTGCTCTGTAGTAGCCTTAACCCACTCTGCATCGCCTACACCAAAAACGCTTACACCTATACCTGTGCCCATATCAATATATTGCTTGCCCTCGTTATCATAAAGATAGCTACCCTTACCTGAAACAAGCTCTATAGGAAACCTTGCATAAGTATTTGCTACATATTTTGCATCTAATTCTTTAATAGTCATATTAAACACCCTTAACCATTGTTCCTGCACCCTCATCGGTAAGCAGCTCAAGAAGTACTGCGTGAGGCACTCTGCCATCGAGAATTGTAACCTTATTAACACCCATTTCAATAGCGTCAATACAGCATTGCACCTTTGGAATCATACCACCGGAAATTATACCGTCTGCAAAAAGCTGACGAGCCTCTTGTATGTTAACCTTTTTTATAATGGAGTTAGGGTCGTTAACATCACGGAGAATGCCGGGGATATCTGTCATAGTAATAAGTCTTTCAGCCTCAAGTGCACCTGCAATAAAGGATGCTGCAGTATCGGCATTGATGTTATAAGCATTACCCTCGTTATCGCAACCAACTGTTGAAACAACAGGTATATAATCCTTTTCAAGAAGGTCAAGAATAGGCTGAACATTAACCTTTGTAACCTCGCCCACAAAGCCGAGCCTTTCATCCTTAACCTCTGCCTCAATAAGGTGAGCATCTATACCCGAAATACCGATTGCAGAGCCACCAAATTCACCGAGTATGTTTACAAGGTGCTTGTTGATTTTACCTGCAAGTACCATTTGTACAATTTCGGCAGTTTCTTTATCGGTAACGCGAAGACCATCTACAAAAACACTTTCCTTGCCTACCCTTTTAAGCATTTCGGAAATTTCGGGACCACCACCGTGTACAAGCACAGGCTTAACGCCGATAAGGGAAAGAAGAACAATATCCTCCATTACCTGCATTTTAAGCTCCTCACTTACCATTGCGTTGCCACCGTATTTAATAACAATAATTTTATTGTGATATTTTTGTATATAAGGGAGTGCCTGAGTTATGACCTCAGCACGCTGTAAGTTTGTAATATCCATAGCTACCTCTCAATTATGTTCTGTAATCTCCGTTAATTTTCACATACTCGTATGTAAGGTCGCAGCCCCAAGCTGTTGCCTGAGAGTTGCCTGAATTAAGCTCAATATTAATTGTAATCTCTTTTTGGAGAAGAATTTCTTTGGCAATTTCTTCGGAAAAGTCAATACCTGCACCATCCTTGCAAACAGGGATTGTGCCCTTGCAGGATGTAAAAGAAACGTCTACCTTATTAACATCAACCCATGCACCACTGTAGCCTATTGCACAAAGCACTCTGCCCCAGTTTGCATCGGCACCAAACATTGCTGCCTTTGTAAGTGATGAACAAATAACGCTTTTTGCAACGGTTTTTGCAGTTCTATCATCAGACGCACCTGTTACCTTACATTCAAGCAGCTTTGTTGCGCCTTCACCGTCCCCTGCAATCATTCTGCAAAGGTAAACTGTAACGGTGTTAAGCGCCTTCATAAACTCATTAAAAGCCTCGCCCTCTTCAGTTATCTCTTTATTATCTGCCATACCGTTAGCAAGCACGGTAACCATATCGTTTGTAGATGTGTCACCATCAACACTTACCATATTAAATGTATTCTGAATATCGCTTGAAAGTGCCTTCTGAAGCATTTCAGAGGATATTGCACAGTCAGTTGTTATAAAAACAAGCATTGTTGCCATATTAGGATGAATCATACCTGAGCCCTTGGCAATACCGCCGATTTTACATTCAACGCCACCAATTTCAAAAGAAACTGCAGCTTCCTTTAAAACAGTATCGGTAGTCATAATGCCTTCTGCTGCTTCAGAGCTGTTCATACCGAGAGATGCCTTCAAGCTATCCATTGCATTTGCAATAGGCGTGATATCAAGAGGCTGACCGATAACACCTGTGGAAGCCACCACAACATCATCTGCAGAAATGCCCATTGTGTCTGCTGTAAGCTGAGCCATTTTCTGCGCAATCTCAACACCATCTGCATTGCAGGTGTTAGCGTTACCGCTATTACAGATAACTGCCTGTGCCTTGCCGTCTAAAAGATTCATTTTAGTAACTGCAAGAGGCGCACCTTTCACAAGGTTTGTGGTGTAAACCGCAGCCGCATTAGCTTTAGTTTCACTAAAAATGAGAGCTAAATCTCTTTTAGATTTATTTTTTCTTATACCGCAATGCACACCGCCTGCAGTAAATCCCTTTGCAGCACAAATACCGCCTTTAATCAATTCCATAATATTAACTCCGATTATTAAACTTCAAGCCCGTTAGTGTCACTGTTACCTAACACTATATTAAGGCACTCAACTGCTGCACCTGATGCACCTTTACCAAGGTTATCATAACGTGCTACAAGAAGAATTCTGTCTTCATTACCATAAACTGAAACTATCATTGAATCCTTACCTGAAAGGATACCTGCCGAAAGGAAGCCTTCCTCGCTATCTTCACAATATGATACCAAAGGACCCTGATACTTATTTTTATAAAGCTCTTTGATTTTTTCTATATCAAAGCCGTTTTTCAAGTCACCTTTAAAAATCGGTACGGTAACCTCCATACCCGAATAGAAATTGCTTACTACAGGGCAAAATGCAGGGGCATTTTTAAGGCCTGAAATTTTCACCATTTCTTTTAAGTGCTTGTGTGATTGAGTAAGGCCATACTGCCTTGGAGCACCTAAAAGCTCGCCAGGCTCTTCCTCATAATCCGCAATCATTTTCTTACCGCCACCGCTATAGCCTGTAAGGGAGAAGCAGGAAAGATTTTCACTGCCGTCAAGGGCACCTGCTTCAATAAGTGGATACACAAGTGAAATAAAACCACTTGCATGACAGCCCGGCACGGCAATCCTTTTTGCGTTTTCAATCTTGCTTCTGTGACTTTCAGAAAGCTCAGGGAATCCGTACGCCCAATCATCAAGAGTGCGGTGAGCAGTAGATGTATCAATAACAACTGTGTTATCGTTTTCGATTAATGAAACCGACTCTCTTGCGGCATCGTCAGGAAGGCAAAGAAAAGCAATGTCGGCTTCATTCAGCGCTTCCTTACGAGCCTGAGGATCTTTTCTTTTTTCCTCGCTTAAGGTTATAAGCTCTATACCCTGAAAGCTTTCTAATCTTTCATATATTCTCAGACCGGTTGTGCCGGCTTTACCATCAATAAATACTTTCTTGCTTGCCATTTAAAAACTCCGTTACATATTCAATCTGCTTTTCAACTGATTTATAACCTGTTGAGCCTGCTGAAATTCTTTTTGAAATACATGTTTCAAGTGAAATTTCGTTATATAAATCGTCCTCAAACAACTCACTGTGAGCCTTATATTCATCAAGAGCAAGTGTTTCAAGAACCTTATTTTTTTCAATACATTCTGCAACTGTCTGACCTACGATTTTGTATGCGGTTCTGAAGGGCATACCCTTTTTAACAAGGTAGTCTGCAAGGTCTGTAGCATTTATAAAGCCCTTCTGCGCTGCAGAATACATATTGTCTTTGAGAACAGTCATTGTTGCAACCATTGGTGCAAAAATGCTCAGGCATTATTCAACTGTTTCGATGCTGTCAAAAATAGCTTCCTTGTTCTCCTGCATATCCTTGTTATATGCAAGAGGAAGTCCCTTGAGAGATGTAAGAAGAGCAAAAAGGTCACCGTAAACTCTGCCTGTTTTACCTCTTACAAGCTCTGCCATATCAGGATTCTTCTTCTGTGGCATAATGGATGAGCCTGTTGTGTAGGAATCATCAAGCTCAACGAACTTGAATTCCCAGGAGCTCCACAAAATAATCTCTTCGGAAAATCTT
>JAZSGB010000050.1:0-39721 GCA_045532505.1 Acutalibacteraceae bacterium
AAGATTTTATACAGTGCGGATTTTTGGTCAGCCAAGGCAAAAACGCAGCTAATCCTTTCGGATTGGCGAGTATTTTAACACAGGATGAACGGAAATCCGCCTGTATAAAACATGGTTCGGACAATTCTTTTCACCCTAATCTGAATTTCCTCCATCATAAATGTATCTGCAGTAGTGTAATATTGAAAAAAGCCGATTATATCATTTTCGCTTTTTATTAGAATTATCTGCCTTGCAGGATGCTCCAACCCAAGGCTTACGGCGTTAAACCATAAGCTATAATCCTCGGCTTTGCTGTTACCTGTAGGTGCAATTACACTCATATTATCTGCAAGGATATCGAAAATAGTTTTTGATGTATCAATAAAACTTTTTTTATTTAAGTATTCAAAAGTAATCACAAAACCTCTACCTCTGTATTGTAATATTTCTCTTGAAAGCTGATTGCTTGTTCAATCTCTGATTTGGTAAATTTTGCACCGACAGGCGCACCTACCAGCTTATCCTCAATATCGTTGTGCCTGTGTACAATCGCTATTATTCGGCATTCGTACTCCGTTACAGGCTCACTTACACCTAAAAGGTAAACATCAAGCTCCTCGCCATCGCCACCTAAAACATCGGGTATAAACCCATAGTTTATTGGGTATGTAAGGGTATAGCTTTCTTTTTTGTGTACATAGCCAACAGGCCTGTCTATACCGATTGTAACCACTTTACCCAAGTATGACTTCACCTGTGCTTTTCTTTCTTCAAATGTCATTTAATTACACCTTTCAATTCAAATAATGCCGTATGATGTTTTTTCATATTTAATGATATAACATCCGTTTCACATTCTGTAAAATCGGTACCCAAAAGTGGTTTAACACCATATTTTTCAGGTAATGATATTTTCACCTCACCTGCATTGGCTGTATGAATACCTACAAAGCCCTCGCCACAATAAATAACGTTGCCCTTATCGTTATAGCAATGAACACCAGCCGAGGTAAGAAATTCACGAAGCTCTGCTTCGGTAAAAAACGGTTTTTCGGGACTTAGCTGAATATACGGAACATTCAGCTTTTTACACAATTCAACAGCAGCTACACCACTGTTTGACGGTATGGGTGCTGTAAATACTGCTGCCTTGTATTTATGAATAACCTTTTGAGCATCCTCAACCATACAAAGGTCAAAAGGAATGCCTGTGTTACCCATTGCAGTTTTTGTTATATTTACACTATGGCAAAGCTGACTTGATCTCGGATTATTAAGGTACGCTCTTTCATCAATAAACATAACTGTTTGTGCAGATGGATAGTCAGAAGATGTCTTTTCCTTTGAGCCTTCTGCAATCTCTCTCATACCTTTAAGCTCTGCCATGATTTCTTTACTGTGGTACCATCCACCCCACATATCAAACCACCATATACCCGAGCCTTTTGTAAGCTGATGCACAAAGGCTTTTCTTATGGCGCTGAGTGAAAGATCCGGTGTATCGGGTCCACTCCAAACGGTTTTATTACCGTTATCATCCACAAGCTTAAAATAATTATTATATTCTTTTTCAGATCGAGCCTCCTGCATTGCCCGTGTAAGGTGTGTTCTTACATCGCACTCAACAAAATACAGCTTACCGTGTTCTTTTACCGACTTACTTGCCAGCATATCGCACCAATCAATCCCCAACTTTCTATTATCATCATAGCCACAGGGTGATGAGAAAAAGTCGATATACGGGGAATCAATAATAAATCTTAAGCCGTGAAGCCCCCACAGATAATCATTTACAAAAGCATTGTAGCCGTAAAAAACGCCTACAATCTGCTCATCGTTTATGTATTCCTTTAACACCTTTGCAAAATGCTCTACTGTTTTTGCTGTTTGTTCACCACAAAACTCGCCGTATCTGCTTGCATTTTCATTAAAAACGCTACTGTTAAAATCCTCTTTAGAGGACAGGCAAGCAGTTGTTATACCATACTTTTCCTTCATCCATACAGCAAATTTTTGCAAGCTCATATCAGAAAACGAGCCGAAAAGATCGTGATGAATCCATTCCTGTGTAGTTCCACCACAAAGCTGATACCCTGCAACCCTGTGAGCATAATCGGCAGAGCGAATGTGAGAAACAAGCTCACAAAGAAGCTTTGCACCATCGCTTCTAAAAGCATCGGAATAAAGAGATTCCCTTTTACCATGCAAGGTTTCTACTGTTTCATAAGGGTTTTCATCAAGCCATTTTTGGGGCATAGCAATATTAATTCTCGGAAAAATAAAGGCATCAGGACACTCGTTAAGAATACCACGCACAACGCTGTCAAACTCGGAATAATCAGCCTCCAAGCCATCAAACACGCCTGTTAAAAAAGGTGAAAAGCCTGAAACATTATTTATAGGCAAGGTAGTAAAGGATACATTCACAAAAAACATTCTGTAGCCGTTTTTAATAAAATCGGAAAACTGACCACGTTCTTCAAAATATGTTGTATACGCAAGTGGTGAAAAAAGCTTTCCGTTAATACATATATAAGGTCTGCCGTTTTTTGCTTTAATTTGTGTTTTCAGCATTTATTTATCCCCATTCAACTTTATATAGTCATCTGCCTGCTCTCTCGATTTAAAAATTACAATCTCGATTTTCTCTTTATATTTATCAAGCAAGGCGTATATCTTTGGCAAGGTGTTTTCAGAAAAAGCTTTTATAAATTCTTCAAACTCCGGGTCTAACTCTGTTTCAAGCCATGGCAAATCGTAGCGCCCTTTACCTATGCGCTGTGTTGCCCCTTGCAGGCAGACCTCTGTAGGCAAATCAAAGAGAAAAGCTGTATCACACTCTTTAAGACGCATCTCTATTGTTCTGCTGTAGTTACCGTCAATTATCCACTCAGATGTTGCAAATATTTCTTTAATTCGCTCATCAAATTCCTCGCGTGGAATGTGGGTTTTATCGGGCTTATGCCATATTGCATCAAGGTAATACAACGGCAACCCCGTGCATTTATTCAATTTTTCTGCAAAAGTGGTTTTACCACTACCAGGGCAGCCTATTACAATTACCTTTTTCATAGCTTATAAATTTTTCTCCATAATTACGCTTCCACCGTAATCTTCTATTACCTTAAAGCCGTTTTTTTCGTACATCGAATATGATATTGGTGTATGCTTAAAGCAATTAAGAACCATTTTACCAAAGCCATTTTCCCTTATATCATCTTGCAGCTTAATAAGTGCACTTTTGCCATACCCTTTACCACGATACTCTTCTTTTATAACATTCTCGGTAACAAAGGCTGCATTTTCCTCAAAGGGGCTTTTTTGGTATCCTATAACACCGATTTTTTCGTTATTTTCATCAATAACCACATAGAGATAATTATCGCAGGAATCGGCACCATCAGGGAATATATCGCAAAACTCACTTTTAGCGGCTCTCTTTGCTTTAAAGCGAAGCTTTTCATCCCCTGCTTTTAACAAATGCTCTGCGTAAGCATCTATTGACCATTTAGAATACACGGAAAATTCATCAGCATCCATTCTTTTAAAAGTGATTTGCTTTAATTCCATTTGCAAACAGACACCTCTTTTACTGATTACAGATATTTTTGCATATAAACTAAGGCTTGGTATGTACCATCCTTCAGCTTATAAAATTTCGGCTTTTCACAAGCAACCTTAAAACCAAACTTTTCGTAAAGGACCTTCGCCCTTTCGTTACCCTTAGTAAATTCAAGCTCCATAAAATCTATCCCACCGTGCTCTGTGGCAGTATTTATAAGCTCCTTAAACATTGCAGAGCCTATGCCTAAATTCCAGTATTTTTTGCGAAGCCCGATGCCTACCGTTGCTCTGTGGCAGGTTTTCATACCTGTTTTGAAGGTTACATCGCACACACCTGCAATTTCACCGTTAACACGGCAAATCAGCACAAAAGAATTTTGAGATTCACGAACGCTTTTTATCCAATTTTCTTCACCCTCTACGCTTACGCCTTCCCACTCCTCCTTGTACCTTGTGAGAAAAGGAGTTTCATCACTTACAGTTGCCATTAAATCAATAAGCTGTGCTGCATCGGAGATTTTGGGAGTTTCCAATGTGGCATGCAAGCCGTTTTTTAATGTAATTTTCTTTTCCTCAAAAATCATTTTAACATCACCTAAAACAACAGGCACCCCCGAGTATACGGAGATGCCTTGATTTACAAAAAGATAAAAAACTATATCAATCGCAAAGGGACAAAACATCTCTCACATTTACAGAAATAACATTCATCATCATTTTGTCCACCTTTCCTTTTTTTATATTCTAACAGTTGAACAATAGGTTGTCAATGCTTTTACCTACAGCAAAAAACTATTTATCAGATTATATTTGATATTTAATTTATTTTATATGTATGGTATAATCATTTATAAACTAATTCCACGGAGGTTGCTATGAAGCTTATTCACCTTTCCGACCTGCACATAGGAAAAAGGGTTAACGATTTTTCTATGCTTGAGGACCAGAAGTATATTTTTAAAGTAATACTTGGTATTATTGACGATGAAAAGCCACAGGGCGTTATTATTGCAGGTGATATTTACGATAAATCTGTGCCATCTGCAGAGGCTGTACAGTTATTCGATGATTTTATTGTTAAGCTTGCTCAAAGGAAGCTTAACACCTTTGTTATAAGTGGTAACCACGACTCTGCCGAAAGGATTGCCTTTGGAAACAGGCTTATGGATGTCAGCGGAATACATATGAGCCCTGTTTATAACGGCGCTATAGCACCCCTCTCTTTGCAGGATGAATTTGGCAAGGTTAATATTTTTATGCTTCCGTTTATTAAGCCTGCTAACGTGCGCCCGTTTTTTGAGGGTGAGGAAATACACACATACACCGACGCAGTAAAATGTGCTTTGAGTAACATTAATATTGATGAAAGCCAAAGAAATATAATAGTTACACATCAGTTTGTTACAGGTGCCACCCGTTCCGACTCAGAGGAGGTTTCTGTTGGTGGCTCGGATAATGTAGAGTCTTTTGTTTTTGACGATTTTGATTATGTTGCATTAGGCCACATACACAGGCCACAAAGCTGTGGCAGAGCTACGGTGCGCTACTGTGGTACGCCACTCAAATATTCCTTTTCGGAAGCAAGCCACGAAAAGAGCGTTACGGTTATTGAGCTTTTGGAAAAAGGCAATATTAATATTCGCACAATTGATTTAGTGCCAAAAAGAGATATGCGAGAAATAAAAGGCACCTACGATGAGGTTACCTCAAAAGATTTTTACGAGAACACAAACACCAACGATTATCTTCACGTAATACTTACAGATGAAGAGGATGTACCCGATGCATTAGGAAAGCTACGCCTTATTTACCCCAATATAATGAAGCTTGACTACGACAACACTCGCACACGCTCTATTGGTGAGGTAGGCACAGCCCAAAATGTACAAAGAAAAACGCCATTTGAGCTGTTTTCGGAATTTTTTGAAAAGCAGAATAACCAGCCTATGAGCGACGAGCAGTCTGACTTTGTTGCTGAAATTATTGAAAAAATCTGGGAGGCAGAATAATGAGACCGTTAAAGCTTACAATTTCAGCCTTTGGCCCATATGCCGACAAGGTTTTTATTGATATGGAAGCGCTTGGCGAAAACGGAATATACCTTATAACAGGTGATACAGGTGCAGGTAAAACAACTATTTTTGATGCTATTACCTTTGCCTTGTACGATAAAGCAAGCGGTGAGCACAGGGATACCTCTATGCTTCGCTCAAAATACGCTGAGCCTACTACACCTACAGAGGTTGAGCTCACATTTTCAAACCACGGCAAAATATACACAGTTAAAAGAAATCCCGACTACGAACGCCCTGCCAAAAACGGCAACGGCACAACCATACAAAGGGCAGAAGCATCACTTACTATGCCCGATGGACAGGTTATTGCAAATCGCCGTGAGGTAAATGCAAGGCTACAGGAAATAATCGGTGTAAACGCAAAGCAATTTTCACAAATTGTTATGATTGCACAGGGTGATTTTCTTAAGCTTTTAATTGCTGATACGAAAGAAAGGCAAGGCATTTTCAGAGAGATTTTTAAAACAGACTCATACCAGGTTTTGCAGGATACCCTAAAGGCAAAATCAGGTGAATTAAGCAGACTTGTTGACGATACAAGGCTTATTCTTCAACAGCACATAAATGCCATAATTTGCCGTGATGAGGATGTACTTTCTATTGATACAGAAAAAGCAAAGGCCGGTCAGCTTATGGTGGCTGACGTAATATCATTGCTTGAAAAGCTACTTGACGGTGATGCTACACTACTTGATACCCTTACTAAAGAAATTACTGCAACAGAAGCTGAATTTATAAAAAACGCTGATGAAATTGCAAAGCACCAGGCATTTAAAAACAGCACCACAGAGCTTGCTGCAGCGCAAAAGGAATTAACAGAAATTTCACCTACTCTTTCACAACTTCAAAAAGAATATGATGAGGAAAAAAGTGGAGATGCTGACGCAGAAAAGAAGCGTATAGAGGCTGCTAAAACAGAAGCTCTTTACATCGATTACGATAAATACACCTTACTTTTGCAGGAGGCAGAGCAATTAACACAGGCCATTGAGCAAAGCAAGTGTAACAAAAAGAAAAGCGAGGATCAACTCGAAGGAGGCAGGGCTACTTTAGAGGCTCTGAAAAAGGAATACCAAGGTCTTGTAAATGTTGGCGAAAACAAAGAAAGGCTTATTGCACGAAGAAGTGAGGCTAACGCCAAGGCAGAGCAGATAAAGGCACTTTTAGAGGGCTTGGAGCATTTTATGAGGGGCAAAGCAAGGCTAACATCCATACAAAAGGAATATGCAGAGTTTTCTGCAATAGCAGAAGAAGAACAGCGCACCTACAACGCCCTTAACAAGGCTTTTTTAGACAACCAGGCCGGTATACTCGCTGACAACCTACCGAAAGGCTCGCCCTGCCCTGTTTGTGGCTCAACAGAGCACCCTGTAAAGGCTGTTAAGCCTGCAGATGCCCCTACACAGGAGCAGCTTGACCTGGCAAAAGAAAGGGCTGACAAGGCACTTGCCCAAGCCTCACAAAAAAGCCTTGAGGCTAACCAGCTTAAGGGTATGCTTGATGCCGAGCAAGCCCAGCTTATGAAGCAAACACTCACCCTTATTGACGAAGCAACACTTGATACTGCTAAGGAAGAGCTTAAAGAATTACTACAAAAAACATTGGGTATTATAGAGGCTCTTAACGAAGAATTAGCTATAGAAAATGCTAAAATCAAGCGTAAAGAGGAGTTAGAGAAAATCATTCCCGAAAAGGAAGGTGCGCTACAGCAAGCAGAAAGCACAATTCAAAAGCTTAATGAGGAAATTGCTATAGCACTGGCCCAGCTTGAAGAAAAGAAAAATCTTTCTGAAGAAATAAAAAGGAAGCTTACATTTGAAACAAAGGCACTTGCACAAGCAAAAGTAAGAGCTTTGCTTTTGGAAGTTGATGCACATAAGGAAAGACTTACTAAAAAAGAAGCGTCTTTAAAGGCTGTTGAAACACGAATTACACAGTTGAAGGCTAAAATCACCCAGCTACAGGAAACCTTAAAGGACAAGCCTGTAACCGATGAAGCAACACTTCTTGAAAAAGCAGAGCTACTTACACAAAAAAAGAATGAGTTACTTTCTAAAAAGCAGGATGCTCACACAAGGTACACTACAAACACAAATGTGCTCAACGCCGTTAAAGCAAACTCAACAGAGCTTGTGGAGCTTGAAAAAAAGTGGGCCTGGGTTAAAAACCTTTCAAACACTGCCAACGGTGCCCTCTCCGGTAAAGAAAAAATTATGCTTGAAACCTATATTCAGGCAACATACTTTGAGCGTATTATTGAAAAGGCTAACAGGCGTTTGCTTGTTATGACAAGCAACCAATACGAGCTCAGGCGCCGTATTGCTGCCGAAAACAACCGTAGCCAAAGTGGACTTGAGCTTGATGTTATAGACCATTACAACGGCTCTGTAAGAAGTGTTAAATCACTTTCGGGTGGTGAATCCTTTAAGGCCTCCCTATCCCTTGCTTTAGGCTTATCAGACGAGGTACAGGAAAGTGCAGGCGGCATTAAGCTTGATACAATGTTTGTTGATGAAGGCTTCGGCTCACTTGATGAAGAATCGCTGCAGCAGGCAATAAGGGCGCTCACCTCTCTTTCTGCAGGTAACAAGCTTGTGGGAATAATATCACATGTTGCCGAGCTTAAAGAGAGAATTGATACACAGATTGTTGTAACAAAAAACAAAACAGGCGGAAGCAATGTTAAAATAATTAAATAAAGCGAGGATATTTTATGTACAACGAAATTTCTTTAGATACGGTTTGTGGCGCCTTATGCTATGCAATAGGCATTGAGCCACCTGCTACGGCAGCCACAAAAAACAGCGAGATGTGTGAATTTATTGACTCTGCACTTAAGGGCAAAAAGGCTGACCGTCTTTTTATATACAACCCCGATGCAGTTGCACAGTGGATTTCCCATAAATACACCGATTATTTAAAAGAGGTTTTTGACTTAACACAAGCACAAATACCTTTAAAAAGCGTAATGCCCTCTGTTACACCTGTTTGCTTTGGTACCTTTTACACAGGCGTACAACCACAGATACACGGCATACAAAAATACGAAAAGCCTGTAATTAAAACAGATTCATTTTTTGATGCACTTATTCGCCAAGGTAAAAAAGTTGCCATTGTTGCCGAAACAAAATCAAGCATGGCTATGATATTCCTGGAAAGAAATATGGATTACTACATTTACGACACCATTGCACAGGTTAATGCAAAGGCGCTTGAGCTTATTGCTGAGGATAAATACGATGTTATTTGTGTTTACAACGGAAATTACGATGCTCTTATGCACAAATTCGGCCCCGAGGGCACACGGGCACTTGCAGAATTAAGGTGCAACACGCAGGCATTTGCCACATTTGTACACACAATTAAAACCTACTGGAAAAGCCACAACACCTTTTACGGCTACGCAATGGACCACGGCTGCCACGAAATTGACGGCGAATGTGGCTCCCACGGCTTAGATATGGAGGAGGATATAAATATCCGACACTACTACGGCGTAAGCCTTGCCGAATAGTAAAAACCAAAAAAAAAAACGCCATCAGCTGATGGCGTTTTGTTTTTTGAAATATCTTTTTATGTAAATAATTATTAGCACACCTATAATCGGGAAAACGGAAGCCACAAGCATACCTGCTTTCATACTGATTTGCTCAACAGACATTTGAGTTGCTACACTTATGCTTTGGGCAAGCGCACTTACCGAAACCTTATCTACCACTACACCTATAAGCTGTGGTGCAACAGATGCACCGAAGTCGCCACCTGCTGCCATAAGGGCATATGCTGCAACGCCGGGTGCAGGTATTTTTTCTTCCATAAGTATAAGGGTGCCGGGCCACAGCATTGAGGTGCATATACCTGTAAGAATGCAGGCTAAAAATGAAAGCGCAACACTTTGCGAAAGACCTGCTACAAGGTAGCAAGCGACTGCACCTGCCATACCTGCAAGCAGTACGTTTGAAATATTTTTGCCGTATTTTGAATACAACACTCTGCCTGAGCCGAGAAGCACAGCAAAAACAGCCATACCTACAACATCGCCTACGGCCTTGGGTATTTGCAAGGCACTTTCCATATAACTCGAAATCCAGTTTGTCATAGAGTTTTCTGCAGCACTACCAAAGAAAATACAACCTACGCAAAGCAGCATACCAATACCTCTGTTTTTTTGCTCTGCTGTATTATCATTATGGGATATATCCATTTGAGGGAACGGTGCCAAACAAAAGGCTGTGCACGAAACAAGGGGAAATGCTGCCCAAAAAAGTGTAAGATACATCCAATTTTCTTTACCGAATAGTGAAAAAAACAATGTGCTTATTCCTACAACGCTCATAACGCCCCAGGCATACAAGGAGTGAAGAAAGCTCATATCCTTATCTGTAGAACCGGGGATAGCAGCCACTACAGGGCTTAAAAGTACCTCGCCCAAGCCTGCCGAAACAGAGAAAATAATTGTACCTATAACAAGGCCCACATAAACATTGCTTTTAAAAACAAATGGTGAAAGCGCATAAATGCACAAGCCTATTGACGTTATAACAGGCATTGCCCGTACTGTTTTTTTAATATTAAAGTGCTTTGAAAAGAAACTGAAAACTAAATCTATTAAAAGCTGTGTGCAGAAATTTATTAACACCAAGGTACCCAACAATGTAAATGAAATTCCGTACATACTGTGGAAGGTCATAAAAAGCATTGGTGGTAAGCTGAACACCGTAGATGTTGACAAATACGCGAAGCTACACGCAAGCTTTGTTTTTTTATATTCACCTGTTATCATACCTTACTCCTTAAACCCTTGGGATAGTGATTTTTTGCCGTGCCGTTTACTACCTTCACTCCACCAAGGGTACAACCCTTTGTGGTAACTACTGCCCAGCCGTTTGCACAGTCCACGTAAATTTCTTCGCCGTGCAGATATTTTTTTAGTCTTTCATCATCAAGGGAAAGCTCTATTTTCCTTTTAAAAAGATGACCTAACCCCATAAAAAACTGATGGTGTGGCAAAATGTAATTCTTTTTTAGCTCACCTATTGTAATGCCACAGCAAAAGGCTACACCATCTTTAACAGAAAAATCGGGTGTAAAATACACGGGGTTACCATTATAAAGCTGAACCTTCGATTTATCATAGCCTTCTAACACATCATCAAGGAAGGTAAATACGGCATTATCTATTTTTTGTGCTTTTTTAGGTGTTTTACTTGTGCTTACAGGTGCAAGGGTATTATGCAGCACTGCTGCAAACTGACCCTCTCCCCTTGTTTTGTGTGGATAGCACCTTCTTGCAAATGCTATATTTTCACATTTACAGCCTTCAAAGCTTATGCCTTGTGATGTATTTGCAACTACCCTTTCGGTAGGCTCTATAATCTCAAACTCGGGGTGCTTTTGCAAAAATGAGTCTATAAGCATTTCATTTTCTTCCAAAGAGAAGGTACAGGTTGCATATATAATATAGCCACCATTCTTAAGAAGCTTTACTGCATTTTCAAGTATTTCCCCTTGCCTTTGAGCGCACATTTTAACGTTGCCCTCGCTCCACTCGGTAAGAGCAGCCTCTTCTTTTCTGAACATTCCCTCGCCTGAGCAGGGTGCATCACACATTATTAAATCAAAGCAATTAGGGAAAGCCTGTGCCAGCTTTTTTGTATCCATACAGGTAGTAACTGTGTTGCTAAGACCTAATCTTTCTATATTACCTGTAAGTATTTTACAACGTGAGGCTATAATCTCGTTTGAAACAAGCACGCCCTTTTCGCCCAGCTTATTTTTAAGCTGTGTAGATTTGCCACCCGGTGCTGCACACATATCAAGCACAAACCACTCAGGGTCTATATCTACACACTCAGCAGGCATCATTGCTGCCGGCTCCTGCACATAAAGCATACCTGCGTGGTGATATGGGTGGTTACCTATTTTTTCATAATTCAAATAAAAGCCGTTTTCAACGTATGGTATTTTACCACTTGAAAACACATCTGTTTTTGCAAAGTCATCAAGTGATATTTTGCCTGTATTTACCCTAAAAGCCTTTTGTGGGGGCTGCTCTAAGGCCTGCAAATAGCTTGGGTATTCATCACCTAAAAGAGCCTTCATCCTGTTTGCAAATTCCTGTGGTAAATTAATCATTAGTAAGCTCCGTTTCTGCATAAAGCATACACATAGAAAGTGCTGCTATTGCTGCTGTTTCGGTACGTAAAATTCGTTTACCCAAGGATATAATTTTGCCACCGTTTTCTTTGGCAAAATCAATCTCTTTTTGACTAAAGCCACCCTCTGAGCCGATAAATATGCCTATACTCATTCCACATTTTAACTGTGCTAAAGCATTTTTGGTGGCAAGCATACCCTCTGCGCACTCGTAGGGCACAAGTGTAATATCGAGAGTATTTGCATACTCTACTGCTTTTTTAAACGGCATAACCTCATTAACAACAGGCACAGTATTGCGTTTGCTTTGCTTTGCAGCACTTTCGGCAATTGCCTGCCAACGGGCAACCTTCGATTTTTTCTTTTTATCATCAAGCTTTACTACGCAGTTATCCATTTCAACGGGAATAAGCTCCGTAACTCCTAATTCTACAGCCTTTTGTATAATAAGCTCCATTTTATCGCCCTTGGGAAGCCCTTGAAAAAGGTACATTTTAACAGGGAGCTCTGTTTTATTGTAGTTTTCTTCAATAATTTCGGCTAAAATAGAATCACCGTAAAACGCAGTAAGGCTACAAAGGTGGCTTTGACCCTCACAGCTTACAAGGAAGGTATCCCCTTCCTTCATTCTCAGCACGTTTTTAATGTGATTAAAATCGCCACCCGAAATTATAAAGCTATTGCCCTGACGGCTACCCTCTTGTGCAAAAAAATTAAACATAGCACTGCTCCCCACAACAAATTTAACCTATTATATCAAAACAAAGCAGAATAGTCTATAAATTTATATGGTAATTATAAAAAAACTGTGGTAAAATAGTAGCGTTTTGGGGGTGTAGCTTTGATAAAAGCAGTTATATTTGATTTGGACGGTGTAATTATAGACAGTGAGCCTGTGGCATACTCTATTTTGCAGGAGCTTGCAGGAAGGTACGGCTACAGCATACCGTTAAACGACTACACAACTAAATACTTAGGCAGAACGGTTGCTATGGGTATGCAAACTATGGTAGACAGCTTCAATTTACCCGTTACGCCCGAGTTCCTTTTTAAATGCTACAAGGAGCAAGAGGCTATTAAAACAGAGGAAGGTATACCACTTAAGCCATACGCAAAGGAGATTTTGCAAAAGCTGAAGGCAAAGGGCTACAAAACAATTGTTGCATCCTCCAGCATACGTGAAAGGGCAGAAAAAATACTTGCCGATAACGGTATTTTACAATATTTTGATGACCTTATTTTTGGCTACGAGGTACCCAGAGGCAAGCCCTACCCTGATATATTTTTAGGTGCTTGTAAAAAGCTGGGGGTAAGCCCTAATGATGCTGTTGTTTTAGAGGATAGCGATGCCGGAATTGATGCTGCATTTTCGGCTAAAATACCTGTTATATGTATACCCGATATGAAGCACCCCGACAAAGCCCACGCAGAAAAAGTGGCTGCCATACTCCCCACGCTAAACGATGCTTTTGATTTTATAACAAAAGAGCGCTGCAGCTGGTGTAATTTAAGGAACGGATTATATGTTAAGTACCACGATGAGGAGTGGGGCGTTTTAAAAACAGACGACCACTACTTATTTGAAATGCTTATATTAGAAGGCTTTCAGGCAGGGCTTTCGTGGGAATGTGTGCTTAATAAAAGAGATGCCTTCAGAGCTGCATTTGATGATTTTGACATTGAAAAAATAGTAAATTACGATGATGAAAAGCTACAGAAGCTTTACGAAAACAAAGGCATTATACGAAACAAACTAAAAATTAAGGCTACAGTAAAAAATGCCTTTATTTTTAAAAGCATTGTGGCAGAGCACGGTTCCTTTTATGCTTACCTTAAGACCTTTACAAACGGTAAAATTATTTGTGAGCAAGGGTTAGTAAGCTCACCTCTTTCCGATGCAATTTCCCTCGACCTTCAAAAAAGAGGAATGAGCTTTGTAGGAACTGTTATAATTTATTCGTATTTGCAAGCTGTAGGTATTATTAACTCGCACGATAAAGAATGTTACAAAACTAAAAAATAAAGCTTTAAGAGCCACCCTTCAACGAAGGATGGCTCTTAATAATTGAAATAAATATTTTACGCTACGGTGAAGATGCCGAAAAGCTTAGCTAAAAGGCTCGTAACCATTGCCAGAACACTTTCCACGCTGAGCATTTGGGTGTTAATGTGGCTTGCAGATACCTCTTTTTCACCACAAGTCTCACAAACGCCATCTTCATTCAAGGTGTGTCCTGTGGGGTTGGAGGTGTAGTCGATAATATCCAAGTCGCAATTTTCACAGGTGTATTGAATATAACCGTGTGCTGTGCAGGTGGGTAAAATTTGTGTTTCGGTGTAGATGTGTCCTGTTGGTTCAATGTAACCAAACAAATAACCATCATCACAACAACTACAGGTATATGTTACATAACCAACTTCGGTACAGGTTGGGGGTGTTACAACCTTTCGGCAGTCATAATGTATTTTTGCATTTAAAATCGTGCTATTATAATTACCTATTGATATAGTATCCCACTGTTTTTTAGAGCCTGCATAGTAAACACACGAAAGTTTGTTACAATACAAAAAAGCACCTTCACCAACAGTTTTTACACTATCAGCTATAACTACATTTTGAAGATTTATGCAATTTTCGAAAGCACGATTATCAATAAGCTTTGTACCATAGCCAATTGTTACTGAAGTTAAGTTAAAGCAATCTTTAAATGTTTCAGCATCAATTGTTTCTACACTGCCAGGAATTGTTAATTTTGTTAATTTTTCATAACACCTATTAGGGTCAGCAAACCATTTTTCAAATGCGCTAGAATTAATTGTTGTTACACCATCAGGCACAACATAATCTGTCATCTGGCTCCCCAAAGGATATTGAATGAGGGTGGTCATGTCTTTATCGTATAAAACACCGAATTCATCATTTGAATAATATTTGTTAGCACCATCAACCATTATGTATTCCAAGCTATAACAATACAAAAAAGCAAAATCGCTAATTCGTTTTACATTTTCACCAATCATTACTTTTTTCAGTTTTTTACACTCCTGAAAAGCCATATAATGAATTTCTTCTACACCATTACCAATTATAACATCTTCAAGATTATCGCATGAATAAAAAGCCGCTTTATCCATTAATCTTACATTATCAGGAATTTCTATTTTTAACAAATTATCACAACAACTGAATGCAGATTCACCAATCGTTTCCACACCATCACCTATTATCACGGTTTCAAGTTGAAAACAGTAGCAAAAAGCTGAACTTCCAATGGTCGTTACACTATTTGGAATTTCTATATATATAAGTTGCTCGCAACTCTCAAATGCTGAACTTCCAATGGTCGTTACACTGTTCGAGATTTCTGCATATGAAAGTTTATTGCACCTAGAAAAAGCTGCATTTCCTATTGATGTTACTCCTTCGGTTATAATAACCTTCTCGATACTCTCACCCCAAGGAGCTTGATTGTAATACCAATTATAATCATAATCCCACATATCACCCTCGCCTGAAATTACAAGGGTTTGCGAATCATCTATCCTCCATGTAAGATTATCACCACACTTACCTGTATACTCTGCAGCATCAACTGTAACGGGAGCAACACATAACAATATTACTATTGATAAAATTATTGAGCATATTTTTTTTGTTTTTTTCATATAAATTCTCCTCATATAATGTTATGAATTAACTGTTGCTTGTTCTTTTGGGGTTATGGAAATCAAAACTTTACCAATATAATTCCCAATTTTTCCGTTTGCACTGTTTACGGGCACTGTAATTTCCTGTTCCAATGTTTCAATATCTGAACTACCAAAAACATTGTAGCCCCAATATTCACCATTTCTATATTCTATTGCAGCATAGTGACCAACCGGCGTTCCGTTATAATACATAATATTAACTACGTAATCATCTGCTACATTTTCAAAATCGCCAAAAGAAACTTTCACATTATATCCTCTATCTGTAAAGAATTTTGCTACTGCAAATGGATGAACGCCAAAAAAGCCTTGTAAAAACATACCCATATTTTCGTATTCTCTGATTACATCTTCCGGATTCAAATTAATACCAAGCATTTTTGCTGCATTGTATGTAGCTATCCACGCACAACCCTTCGGTTTAGCTGTAACTACTCCACAACTATATTGGTTAATATCATTTGTATTTTGATTATAAATAAAAGTATCCAAATCAATCTCGTTTTCAACACCCTGTTGTTCTTTTAGAACACTTAAAATTTTTTCAGTTGTCTTTTTATTATGCAAATAGTTAGCAATGCTTTTGGCTTTGTACGCCTCTTTTTCTTCCTTTGTCATATACCACACGGGATTATTTTCCCAATAGGTATACATATTGTATTGGGCAAGCTCCGGCATACCTTGTGCTTCAGTGCTTGCAGAATCCAAAAACTTTCCCCAATTTGGATTATACGCTCTTTTATCTATAAAATAAAGGTCGATATCATTATCGAGGAAATACCCTCTGTATGCAAGAGGAAGTAACCCTACAATATTTTGTGTGGTGGTTACCGTTTGCTTACCCCATACATCGTAGCTGTATGAAGCAACTACCTCACCTGCTTCGTTTACTACACCAATAATATCACCTTGAAGATTTTTGAGGTAAATATATGATGCTGTATCATTCACAATAAAGCCTTGAACGGAATTGTATGAATCGTATACAAACTTTATTACTGTCTTTATTTCTGCTCCATTTTTATAGCTGGTATGAACTTGATTTATAAGCTTTCCGTATGCCCAGGTATAATCGTATTTTTCGGATTGGGTAAAGCTACCATCTTCTTGTTTTGTTTCTATTAATTTAGATGACAAATAACCGTTTTCATCGTAGGTGTAGCTTATACGCTTAACTATAGGATTACTGTTTTCATCGTTTTCCGTATAGGTATAAGAGATAAGTTGATTATTTACCCAAGTCAGCGTTGCACCCTCGTACGATGTAGGATAATTGCTTACGTTATTTTCTACAGGATTATTACCATATTCAGTAAGAACGTTGCCGTTATATTCATAATTCTCTGTAGATATTACCTCACCAAGCTCCGTACCAAGTGGAGCATAGGTATAGGTTGACTTTGATAATACCCTGCCACTATCATCATACGTATAGGTATACGAACGCTTTGGGTCAGATACATTATCGTTATACCTTACAAGTTGGTTTTTATCGTTATATTGGTAGCTATAGCGAAGCTCCATTGAATTTTCGGAAATATATGCATATTCTTCAACAACATTACCGTTTTCATCGTACTCGTATGAAAAGCTATTATTTCCGGACAGTGCGCTTTGCTCATTAGGAGTAAGTATGGTGTTGGTATAGGTTTTAATATCATTTAATGTTTCGAATGATACTTCTTCACCATAGCCATACACCGTTTCAAGCTTTGCAAATGATTCCACTCCAATTTCCATGTCAAGACTTTTGAGTTGAATAGTATCGTTCTTTCGTCTCCCATACCAATCCTGAATGGTCTCAACACCAATGCCTTTACCGTATTCAGAAAAAACGTTGCTTGACTCTTTAAAGAGACATTTCTTAAAATCTAAATCATCTATATCGTATTCATACACAGTCCTATCTATTAGCGTATGGTAGTTTATTCCATTAATTTCTTCAATGTAATCACAAACAACATCTTCGTTATCATATATAGGGTTATTGAAAAATTTTGGTATGGGCGTATCTTTATCAACATACCGCACAATTCTATCATCTGCTGATGTAATACTTTTTAAGTAGCCACTTGTTTGGTCATATGTATACCTGTGTCTCATTATATTGTTTACAAGTATTCCCTCAATACGACCGTTTACATATTCATAAACAAAATTTGTCTCTTCACCCACCTCGTTCTTGTAAGCCATCGTCGTAACTTGACCAAAGCCGTTAATTTTGAAAGACAAAACAACAGGAGCGTCAACTCGGTTTTCCAAACGAAGGCTATAAGAACCATTAGTATCATCAAACAATTGGTATTGTTTATTTATAGTGAGTCCAAAACCAGATATCAATACAGGATTAACATTTTTCGAAAAACGGATACAAGCAGTAATCGATTTGCAAGTGCCTTTGAGTATGAACCGCTCCGAAGCAAGTTGCCACCCATCAATATTTTCTACAAATGGAATTACAACTGTTTCATCACATGTTTGTTTAACACCATCCTCATTTGTCCCTTGGTATTGGTACGATATTTCAACTTGTGCAAAGCGATCGTTTGTAAAATTAAGAACTAATTCATCATCTGATTCAATAATCTCCTGCAACCAAGTACTGTCTGTTTGTGATTTTGTGAATAGTCCCTTAACCCAACCCGATATTACAATTTCATCACCTTTATCACCAATAAAGTTGATGGCTTGATATAGCACTGTTTCAGCCTCTACTCCACCTTGTATTTCAAAGACGGGTTCATTATTTTCTTCTGAGCATACGAAATCGGAACTGCTTTGCCAATTATTCAATTTATAATTTTCTGAATAGTTATATATACTTGGAACAACATTTTCGTTTTGAGCCTCTTTAAACACAATTTTCTCTATAGAACTATCATATGTATAAAGATGCGTACCCTTAATATCAAAACTGTATACCTTGTAATTGTTCTGAGCATCTGTAACTTTAACCTGTGTAGTATTCAATCGCTCATAGGTTGTAGTTTCATCGCCAACAAAACCAGTTCCATCATATTCCTGTACTGTAACAGAAGCCACTCTTTTTTTCTCGTAGGTATACAGCACTCGCACACCATTGTCTATATCTTTATTATCATCAAAGTGTTTATATGTAACCGAGGTTATATTACCATTCCCGTTATATTCATGAATACACTCATATGTGTTACCGTTTTCATCAGTTGATGATACGGTCTTTAAATTACCACAGCAACATTGTTCAGGACAAGTTGTATTTGCTTCAACGGCTTCACAGGTGTAGTATTCGTAGTTGATTTCCTTTATACTATCATTTTTTGAAGACTGATAAGTTATTTTACTCAACAATCCACTTACATCGTCGTACACATAATCTAAATCAGTATTCTCTCCAACTGTAATCTTTTCAATCCTATAAGAAGGTCGGTTACCTGTGGAATCATACTCAACAGTATACAAAACAGTATTTGAGCTATTAGTTACGGAAATTAACAACCCCAACTCATTAAACTTTTCAATATTCCCATCAGGTCGAATTATTTCATAACCATTAGAATTTGTTTGTACTAATTCATATCCACTTGAGCCATATGTATCTGTATATTGTTCCTCATACACTATGTTTCCATTTTCATCTGTTGTACGAACAAAATCAATAGCATCGCCTGTTTCTGAATAATAGGTTAATTGGTTTTCACCAACAGAAACAAATGCCCTCAACGCACTCGGAGTCCAATTGTTACCATATGCCAACAAGCTATTATACCCTAACGCTATAATTTTATCGTATGTTGCAGAGTCATATATCATCCCAAAAGCAATTGACTGTGTTCCATAATCAACATTAACATCATCTCGCATAAAAGTAAGCTGTTGTGTAAGGATATTTACATAACTCTTACCTGCTCTGCTGACAGAATTTTCGTGGTATTCATATTTTTCGTTGTAACCACCCATATCTACGTAGTCCATAACAATAATTGTTGCATAAGGGCGATTCATTTGGTTTAAATAGTAACTTGTAGAAGTACCATTTAGCACAACTGCGCTGTAAAAGCCTTCATTCCCGGGAACAACAGCAAAGCCATTGTTAGGCTCTCCCCTATACCAATCATTAAATGGCTTTGTTATGTTAAAATGCATATATGTACTTGGGAGACCCTCGTAGCCTGTAAAGGGTGATGTATAATAATCAATTGCTTCACTTTCAAGTTGTAGTCTTTGTAAGCCCTTGACAGTCTTGAAATCGATGTCCTCTTTTATTTTTTTAGCCACAGCGTAACCATTCGTTGTATAGCCAAGAAAAAGGTACTGTACCTCGGTAAAAATGACATTGTCGCCTAATACCTTGGCTTTTTCCATATTAAGTTTTGTGTATACCTCTGAATATCTTGTTCTGCCGTTTTCCTCTATAACGTTAACAACTCCACCAATAGCAGCGTTATAGTACTTATCACCAGACGTATCAATCTGGCTATCTTCTAAAACATAAGTATCTTCAACCCATGTAGAATCTTTATCTCCTACCTCAATCGCAGGGTCAATGTTTATAGGGTAAACACGTTCTGTATTGTTAACCCACTCCTGTGAAGGGCTGTATTTAAGTGTAACTGTTCCATCTGTATTATAAACCAACACTACAGCAATATCATATGAAAAAGCTTGTGCAGAATCTGTCATTACAGGTCGTGGTATTCTGAATTTCACATCGCCGGATTCACTTTTAAACTCAACGGAGCCATCATCTTGCTTGTCTACGTTTAAGCCGTTTGTTTCAAAGGTAAACGTGTATGTTTCTTTTACACTTTCTTTACTAGAAACAATTATATTCTCTTTAATAGAATTTGGTGTAACAACATACTGCAAAGCCGTGTTTTCTGCAATATCACTATAGGTAACAGAGCTTTGAGTCTGCGTAATTGCTTCGTCTGCTAAGGGAACCTGTGTTTCACTTGTAACAATATTGTTTTCTACAACAGCAGAACTTTGTGAAATACCTTCTACACTAAAGGATATTTCATAGCCATCTTTTTCAACAGTAAAGTTTTCGTTACTGTTAATGTTTTCAGGAACTTCAACAGTAAAGGAATTTTCTGCATTTGAATATGTATCGCCGTTAGGTAGTAAAGAATTATTAATTTCTTCCCACTCACCATCTTTTAAATAGTGTAACGGCTCTGCAGACATAACGGCAGTATATGTACCGTCGTCTTTTTTATACACCTTGGTGTATTCATCTCGCTTTTCTTCTACCTCAAAAGTAATTTCTGCCTCAGGTGTAGTCTGCTCTGCCACAGCAGGATTATTGATTGCATTCTGAACAAACTCATAGTGTTCTATTGCATCGGTAACATTCTCTGCAAAAACAGGTGTTGCCACAGAAAACGCACCAAGGAATATTATAACGCTAAGAAATATTGCTAACAATCTTTGAATTCTTGACATATTTTCTCATCCTTCCGGGTTTTCAATATACTTTTTCGAAAGGCTTTGAACGACTAAATGTTAAGCCTTGAAAATTACCTTTCATACATATATGTCAAAAATTTCAAAATTACTACACATATTTTAACATTTTTTCAAGAAAATTTCAATGTTTGTAGATATACACAAAGCCCCTGCCATTGCATTGTGCACAATGACAGGGGTTTTCGTGTTTTTTATTATTTTATTTTTCTTCAAGTGCTTTTTCAAGTTGTGCTTTAAGCTCATCTACACCGTTACCCTTTTCAGAGGAGAATGGGATAACAACTAAATCCTCACCAAACTCTGCAAGCTCAGCTCTCAATCCATTTACACGCTCATTATATTGGGTTTTATTAAGCTTGTCACATTTAGTTGCAGCAACTATAAACGGAAGTCCGGCATCCTGTAAAAAGCGCGTCATAACATAATCATCTTCAGACGGCTTATGGCGCATATCTACAAGCTGTACTACAAGCTTAATATTACGTGGTGATTGGAAATAACCCTCCATCATCTCTGCCCAACGGCGTTTTTCGCCCTTTGCAACCTTTGCATATCCGTATCCCGGCAGGTCGACAATACGAACATCCTCTACCTTAAAAAAGTTTATTGTAATTGTTTTACCCGGCATTGAGGATACCCTTGCAAGGTTTTTGCGATTAAATAGCTTATTAAGCATTGATGATTTGCCTACATTACTTCTGCCTGCAAAAACAATTTCCGGTAAATCAGACTGAGGAATTTGCTTTAGCGTACCGAATGCAGCTTCAAATTCTACTTTGTTGTAATTCATATTACACCTCACGACAATATACGCCACCTTGATTTTTTATACCGGGCTTTGATATTGCTTTACTTTTGCTTGATACAGGCTTGTCCTCGCCTTTTTTAGGCGCTGCTAAGGCAATACTTAAAACCTCGTCGAGTGTAGATACAAAAATAAACTCTACAGAATTTTTGATTGTATCGTTGATTTTTTCTAAATCTGCTCTGTTATCCTCAGGAACAAGCACGGTTTTCATTCCGTTTTTAAAAGCAGCTGTGGATTTTTCACGAAGGCCACCTATGGGAAGCACTCTACCTCGAAGGGTGATTTCGCCTGTCATTGCAACTGTTTTTTTAACTGCCCTACCTGTTAAAGCAGAAACAAGTGCTGTAGTTATTGTAACACCTGCAGATGGCCCATCCTTAGGCACAGCACCCTCGGGTACGTGAATGTGAATATCCTTAGTTTTATAGAAATCCTCATCTATACCAAGCTCCTGTGCATTGCTGCGAATATAAGAAACTGCTGCTTTTGCAGATTCCTTCATAACATCTCCCAGCGAGCCTGTAAGCTCAAGCTTACCTGTACCCTCAAGCACAGCTACCTCAATTTGCATCATTTCACCACCAACGGCTGTCCAGGCAAGGCCGTTTGCAGCACCTACCATATCATCTAAATCAAGCTTAGAGGGCTTGTACTTTGCTTTGCCGAGAAGCTCTGTTAACATAGGTACATCTACGGTAATTTTACCCTCAAAGCCTTCTGCAAACTTAACGGCTGCTTTACGCATAACCTTTGCTATAACTCTATCAAGAGTTCGTACGCCTGCCTCCTTAGTATAGCTTGAAATCATAGCACGAATGGCAGCATCTGTAATACGAACCATTTTATTATTCATACCAAAGCTTTTAATCTGCTTAGGAATAAGGTGCTTTTTAGCTATAAGGAACTTATCCTCTGCTGTGTAGCTGTAAAGCTCTATTACCTCCATACGGTCGTAAAGAGGACCGGGTATACGGGAAGAATCGTTTGCTGTTGTAATAAACAAAACCCTGCTCAAATCGAAAGGTACATCTACATAATGGTCTGTAAATGTGCTGTTTTGCTCACCATCAAGCACCTCAAGAAGTGCTGATGCAGGGTCGCCCTTGTAGTCGCTGCCAAGCTTATCAATTTCATCAAGCAGCACAAGTGGATTTTGTGTACCTGCCTGCTCAATTGCCGTAATTATTCTACCGGGCATTGAGCCTATGTATGTTTTTCTATGACCTCTTATTTCAGCCTCATCGTGAACACCACCGAGCGAAATGCGAACATACTGCTTGCCTAAAGCCTTGGCGAGTGATTTCGCTACAGAGGTTTTACCTACACCCGGAGGGCCAACAAGGCAAAGAATTTGCGCATTCATATCGGGAGCAAGCTTTTTTACTGCAATAAGCTCTAAAATACGCTCTTTAACATCCTCAAGGCCGTAGTGGTCGCCATCAAGAATTTTACGGGCAGCTGCTATATCTAAAGAATCCTCTGTGTAAACACCCCAAGGGAGATTTGTAACCCTTTCAAGGTATGTTCTTGCAACATTAGATTCGGGCGAACCGGGGCTTGTTCTTACAAGCCTGTCGCACTCCTCATACAGCTTTTTCTTCGCCTTTTCACTCATTGGCAAGGCTTCAATTTTTTCTCTGTATTTCTGTGCCTCGGCAAGTGGGGAATCATCCTCCCCTAACTCTGCAGCAGCAACCTTAATTTGCTCTCTAAGGTAATATTCACGCTGATTTTTATCCATTCTTTCGTGAACCTTATCTTGTATTTCAAGCTCAAGTGAAAGAATCTGTGTTTCCCTCGAAAGAACAGAGCAAAGCATTTCTGCCCTTGATAAAACATCGGTTTCATCAAGAAGCGCCTGCTTATCCTTTACAGGGAAATGGAAATTACCTGCAATTTCATCGGTAACCTCGGAAATATTTTCGTTTTCTAAAATAGAAAGGAAAAGCTCGGGTGCCATACGAGGGCTGACTGATACGAAATTATCAAAATTATCCTTTAATGTACGAAGTGTAGCAACTGTAAGAAAATCGTTTTTATCGGGATAAATTTCTTCTACTCGCTGAACCTTTGCACGGAGGGAAATCTTTTCTCTTTCAGGCTCAATTACAACTGCTCTATAAGCACCTTCAACAACTATTTCAAAATTATTGCCCTCAGCAGAACCACTTATGTGCTTGATTCTTGCAACAACACCAACCTTGCATAAATCGGCAAAACGAGGATTTTCAACAAGGGAATCTTCTTGAGAAACAAGAAAAATTCTTCCATCCTCATTTTCTATGGCAGACCTAATTGCTCTAACAGATTTTAATCTTCCGACCTCAAAGCTGACTGTTTGCTTAGGAAATACAACCAAATTGCGCAATGCTAAAACAGGCAATAACTCAGATTGATAAAATTTGTTTGACATATATTAAATACTCCATAATTTTTCGGGGAGCCTAAAGACTCCCCGATAGTTTAACTGTTAGCCTATAATTTAATCCTGCTTATCGTCCTTAGGCTTTTTAACAAAAACAGGCTTTGCTTTACCGTCTACAGCATCAGCTGTAATTTTTACGGCAATAACATTTGATTCTGACGGAACCTTGTACATAATTGGAATAAGTATAGCCTCCATTATTGAGCGAAGGCCACGTGCGCCTGTTTCACGCTCAATTGTAAGCTCTGCAATTCGTTTAATTGCTTCATCTGTAAATTCAAGCTCAACCCCATCCATTTTCAAAAGGCTTTTATACTGCTTTAAAAGTGCATTTTTAGGTTGAGTAATAATTCTTACAAGGCCATCAACATCTAAATCCTCAAGGCTTGTTATAACAGGTATTCTACCTACAAGCTCAGGAATAAGACCGAATTTTACAAGGTCTTGCGGTATAACATGGGAAAACATATCCATCTCTTTAAGCTCTGTTTTTGAGTGAATTTCACCACCAAAGCCAAGAACAGTTTTGCCCATACGGTCTTCAACAAGCTTTTCGATACCTGCAAAGGCACCACCACAAATAAAGAGGATTTTTGATGTATCCACCTGAATAAACTGCTGCTGTGGATGCTTTCTGCCACCCTGTGGAGGAACATTAGCAACTGTACCCTCAATTATTTTTAAAAGCGCTTGCTGAACACCCTCGCCACTTACATCACGTGTAATTGATGTGTTTTCGGACTTTCTGCCGATTTTATCAATTTCGTCTATATATATAATACCACGCTCTGCCTTATCAACATCAAAATCAGCAGCCTGTAAAAGTCTCAGAAGAATATTCTCAACGTCTTCACCAACATAGCCTGCCTCTGTTAATGTGGTAGCATCTGCAATAGCGAAAGGAACATCAAGTATTTTTGCAAGTGTAGATGCAAGTAAGGTTTTACCCACACCTGTGGGACCAAGCAAAAGAACATTACTTTTTGTTATTTCAACATCATCAGGGGACTCAACATATATTCTTTTATAATGATTATAAACCGATACGCTTAAAACCTCTTTAGCTCTATCCTGCCCGATTACATATTCATCGAGCATTGCTTTTATTTCCTTGGGCTTAGGAAGCTTTTTAGCCGGTCTTGGAGTTACCCTTCTGCTCTTATCTGCAGGCTTGCTTTCTATAATTTCCATACAAAGCTCTACACAGTTATCGCAAATATATACACCCGGACCTGAAATTAATCGCTGAACCTGGTCCTGTGGCTTGCCGCAAAAGGAGCAACGAAGCTTTTTCTCGTTATCTTCTCGTGCCAAAATAGCACCTCCGAATTAAAAGTATGTTAAATTATCTCTTTTCGATAATTTTATCTGCAAGGCCATATTCTACAGCCTGCTCAGCAGTGAGCCAGTTATCACGCTCTGTATCCTCAAAAATTTCTTCAACTGTTTTGCCTGTGTTTTCTGCAAGAATTCTGTTCAAACGCTCTTTAGTGCGCTTAATATGGTCTGCTGCAATAAGAATTTCTGTTGCCTGACCCTGCGCACCACCAAGTGGCTGATGGATCATAACCTCAGCATTAGGGAGAATATATCTTTTGCCCTTTGTGCCTGCAGAGAAAAGGAATGCACCCATTGATGCAGCCATACCCATACAAATTGTAGAAACATCGCACTTTATATACTGCATTGTATCGTAAATTGCGAGACCTGCTGTAACACTGCCACCGGGGCTATTAATATAAAAGCTGATATCCTTTTCAGGGTCCTGTCCCTCAAGGTAAAGAAGCTGTGCTACAACAAGGCTTGCTGTTGCATCGTTAACTTCATCGGAAAGAACAATAATTCTGTCATTAAGAAGTCTTGAAAAAATATCGTACTGTCTTTCACCACGGCTGGTTTGTTCAACAACATAAGGTACAAGTGCCATAAAACGACCTCCATAAAAAATATATTTAGATTATTGTCTGTTTTTTTGATTTTAATCAGTTCAAAAAAAGACACATATACCGCCTCAGTTAATTACTGTGGCGGCATATTGATTTAGAAATTATTCAGCATCGGATGCTTTTTTGCTTGTTGTCTTCTTTGCAGGAGCTTTTTTAGCAGGAGCCTTCTTTGCAGGCTTTTCTTCTGCTTCGTCCTCTGTCTTTTTTGCAGAAGCCTTTTTAGCAGGAGCTTTCTTTGCAGGCTTCTCCTCTGCTTCGTCTTCTGCCTTCTTTGCAGGAGCCTTCTTTGCTGTTGCAACAGCTGTATCCTTTACAAGGTCCATAGCCTTTCTGCAAGCAAGGTCTGCCTTAACATCTTCAACAGAAACGAGAGTTTTAATCTTCTCGATTGGCATATTGTATGCATCTGCATATGTCTTAAGCTCTGTTTCAACATCTTCATCAGAAATTTCGATATTTTCAAGAGCAACAATCTTTTCAAGAGCAAGACGAAGCTTAACGCTGTTAGTTGAGCCCTCTCTGTAGTTTTCACGAAGAGCAGCAACATCCATACCGAGGTACTGAAGGTACATTTCCATTGACATACCCTGTGAACGAAGTCTGTAATCGAATTCGTTGAGCTGATTGTCAATTTCTTTTTCAATCATAACCTCAGGAATTTCTGCTACAACGTTTGCAACGAGAGCATCCATAATCTGGTTTTCGAACTCTCTGTCTGCAGCAGCTTCCTTACGAGCCTTAATTTCTTCTTCAATGTGCTTTTCATATTCAGCAACTGTATCAAACTCAGAAACATCCTTAACGAACTCATCATCGTACTTAGGAAGCTCCTTCTTCATAAGCTTATGAAGCTTGATTTTGAATACAACAGCCTTACCTGCAAGATCCTCTGCGCCGTAATCCTCAGGGAATGTAACGTCGATATCAAATTCCTCTTCAGCCTTATGACCGATAACCTGCTCTTCAAAGCCGGGGATGAAATTGCCTGAGCCAAGCTCAAGGTCGTAATTTTCGCCCTTGCCACCTTCAAATGCAACACCATCGAGGAAGCCTTCGAAATCGATTGTAGCAACATCGCCCTTCTTAGCTGCTCTGCCTTCAACAGCAACAAGCTTTGAGTTGCTTTCAAGAATTCTTTCGATTTCTTCTTTAACCTCTGCCTTTTTAACAGTAACCTTTTCACGGGGAGCCTTAAGACCCTTGTATGCTTTAAGCTCTACCTCAGGCTTAACTGTAATTTTAAACTTGATTGTGAAACCGTTTTCGCTAACATCTGCAAGCTCATCATCGTGAGGAGCAGCAACAGGTGTTATACCTGCCTCTTTAACTGCTTCATCGAAAAGAGTAGGATACTCTGCATCAATTGCATCGTACCAGAAAACCTCTTTACCGTAGTAGCTTTCAATGATGTGCTTTGGTGCTTTACCCTTACGGAAGCCGGGAACATTGTATTTACCCCTTGTTTTTGTATATGCCTTTGTAACAGCAGCCTTGAAAGCTTCGCCCTCAAGAGAAACCTCAAGAGCATATACGTTTGTTTCCACTTTTTCGCAAGACTTTAACATTGTTATAACATCCTTTCACTGTGCGAACATATATATTAACTTTTGGATTATATCACAATAATCCGTGAATTTCTACTATTTTTTGAATAATTTTCTATTATTTACCTATTTTTAGAGAAAATAATTATATTCCTTAAAATTAGGCTTGTGTTTTTGTGATAAGTTTAGGTGTAAAACGCAGATAATCTGCTGAAACAAGATTAAATTTTACCCCATTGGCTTCTATTGACGCACACCCCGGTGCAACAAAGCCGTGAAGATGGCCGAAAAAGCATTGCTTTACAGGAAAGGAATACAAAACCTCAAGTATTTCCTTGCACTGTTGATTTTCGTTTATCGGTGGGTAGTGAAGGAAAGCAATAATCTCCCCTTCGAGCTTTTGTGCCTCTGCTAATGAAGTTTTTAAGCGCATAGCCTCACGAAGGATGATTTTATCTATATCACCTGCCGTGTCATCGTAAAACCAACCTCGTGTACCTGCTAAAACAAAGCCCTCGACCTGATACGCATTGTTGTGAATAATTTTAATTTTATCGAATCCGTTTTCTTCGAGAAAAGCATTCATTTTACGCATGGTATTCCACCAATAATCGTGGTTACCCTTAAGAATGTACTTTGTGCCGTTAAGCTCATCGTTAAGAAAACGAAAATCCTTTTTTGCCTCTTCGAAATTCATTGCCCAAGAGATATCACCCGGGATAACTACGCTGTCGCCCTCATCAACAATTGAATTCCAATTGTTCTTAAGACGTTCAAGGTAATCTGTCCACCCTTTAAAGATATCCATCGGCTTATCAACAGACAGGGATAAATGGGTATCCCCTAAAACGAATAAAGACATATTTTAAATACCCAGCATATCAAACACAACAGCTGCCATATCGTCTTTAGAGGTTACCTTTGTAAAGCGTACCTTTTTACCCTTAAGGGCAGAAAGCTGTGCAGGTGCCGAAAGCTTTGAAATTTCTTCGAGAGCACTAACAGTACTAAACTCGTCATCATACTGCTTTGGCTCACCTTCAACTGCAGAAAGAACAGCCTTTGAAAACTTAAACGGTGATGCTGTAGATGCAATAACCACAGGTGTTGTATCCCCTGTTTTTTCAATATATGCATTGCAAACATCAATTCCGACTGCAGTATGTGTATCTGCAAGGTAGCCGTATTCGCTGTATGTGCTTCCGATTGTTGCTTTTGTTTGTGTATCATCGCAGCAGCCTGCAGCAAAAAGTGCTTGAATTTGTTCTTTTACGCTATCGGATACTGTGTACTTACCACACTCTTTAAGAGAGCCAAACCACTGGTTAACTGTATCAGCATTTCTGCCACAGAGGATGTAGAGCAATCTTTCGAGGTTAGAGGAAATAAGAATATCCATAGACGGAGATGTTGTTGCATAAAAGCTACGGTTTCTGTCGTATGTGCCTGTTTGTATGAAATCTGTAAGAACATTGTTTGCATTAGATGCGCAAATAAGCTTATTTACGGGAAGACCCATTTCTTTTGCAAAATATGCTGCAAGAATATTACCGAAGTTACCTGTAGGAACAACTATATTGATTTTTTCGCCGAACTTAACGGAGCCGTTATTTACCATATCGCAGTATGCTGAAACATAGTAAACAATTTGTGGTGCAAGTCTGCCCCAGTTAATTGAGTTTGCCGATGAGAAAACAAGGTTATTCTTTTCAAATCTTTCAAGTATTTCTGCATTTGTAAAGATTGACTTAACACCTGTTTGAGCATCGTCAAAGTTGCCCTCAATAGCGCAAACACCTACGTTTGAGCCCTCTTGTGTAGTCATTTGAAGCTTCTGCATCGGGCTGACACCGTCTACAGGGTAGAAAACAAGTATTCTTGTACCTTCAACATCCTTAAAGCCCTCAAGAGCAGCCTTACCTGTATCACCTGAGGTTGCAACAAGAATAACAATTTCTTTATCTTTAAGGTTTTTCTTTGCAGATACTGTAAGAAGATACGGAAGAATCTGCAATGCCATATCCTTAAAAGCGCAAGTAGGGCCACGGAAAAGCTCTAAAATGCTCACATTATCGTGAAGCTTTACTACAGGGGCAACAAATTCTGACGCAAACTTACCGTCTGCATAAGCGCCATCTACACAGTAATCAAGCTCTTCTTTTGTAAAATCTGTAAGGTAAAGACCTAAAACCTTTTTTGCACGGATTTTATAGTCTGCAGAGCAAAGAGCCTTAATATCGTCCATTGAAAGAGATGGGATTGTTTCGGGGATATAAAGGCCACCCTCACGAGAAATACCATCTGCTATAGCCTTTGATGCAGTAACCCTTACGCTACTGTCTCTTGTTGAAGTATAAAACATAAAAACACATCCTTAATATAGGGAACACCTATTACTCCATTATCTGTTTGATTTTATCAAAGAACCCTATAAAAGTCAAGCATTTCAAGGCTTTAATTGAATTTCAGCTATCAAACGGATATGCATCATTACCATTAGCAGCGAAATTTAAAATACGCAGCATTGCAGAGAATATATTTATTTTATCAACTGCCCTTGCTGAAAGTATTTTATACTCCTTGACATTCTTTTCATCAACAAAAATAGTAACCTTACCCAATGTTTGGTTTTCAAGCACAGGTGCCTCTACATTCTCACAAACTTCTATTTCTACTTTAACCTTTTCTACCTCACCCTTTTTGATTAGCAGTGGTGATAAATCGGGAATTACAATTTCCACATTTTCCTGCAGACCACCTATTACTGGAATGCTTGAAATTTCATTTTTATCCACCTTAGGCTGGTAAACGGTATAATTAGAGAAGCCCCAGCTAAGCATTGCTTTGGCAGTATTGAATCTATCGTTACTGTTTTGGCTACCCATTACAACGGCAATTAAATGCAATCCGTCTCGCTTGGCACTTGCACTTATACAGCACCCTGCCTTTGCAGTTGTGCCTGTTTTTAAGCCTGTTGTACCGTTGTAAAAGCGAACAAGCTTATTTGTATTTACTAACTCCGTTTCGCCACCACGCAGGGAGTCCATCCAAACGGTTGTGTATTTTGTAATAAAGCTGTATTTTAAAAGCTCACGGGACATAATAGCAATATCTCGTGCTGTGGTAAGGTGCTCATCCGTTGTATCATCCAAGCCTGTGGCATTAACAAAGCAGGTGTTTTTCATACCAAGCTGCAGAGCTCTTTCATTCATAAGCGAAATAAACGATTCTTCACTACCTGAAATATACTCACCTAAAAGAGTCGCTGCATCGTTAGCGCTACCTATGGCAGTTGCTCTGAGCAGCTCATCTACGGTCATCTGCTCCCCTTCCTCAAGCCAAATCTGTGAGCCACCCTTCGACGCTGCGTTAGCTGAGCAGCTGACCTTATCTGTTAAGGCAATTTTCTTATTTGAAATTGCTTCTGCCACTAAAAGCATAGTCATAATTTTTGTTACAGATGCAGGATAAAGCTTTAAATCGGGATTATACTCTAAAAGAACAGTTCCTGTTAATGCATCAATTAAAATTGCTGCTTTGGCTTTTATTTCAACAGGCAGCTTTTCTAAATCCTTTTTGTTTTGTGCCGAAACGGTAAAGGAGTCGGATATTGGTACATCTTCATCCTCCTTTACTACTGCACCACTTACATTAATGGAAAGTAATGAACAAAAAATAAAACAAAAGCTTAATAAAAAACAAAAAATCCTTCTCATAAAATTCACCTCGTGAAAATATATGAGAAGGATTTATTAATTATTATTCACAAACAAGGCACACCCAGCCGTTTTCTTCGATTCGTTCCTTCAAAACAAGACCTGCGTTTTGAAGTGCCACGCAAACCTCATCTGCTCTGGAATCGATAATACCCGATGCAATAAACCTTGCCCCCGGCTTCATAAAGGCTCTTACCTGTGTGCTGAAAAGCATAATAATATCTGCAACTATATTAGCAACAACTACATCGTATTGCTTTGTAACCTTATCGGCAAGGTCCCCACAAACAAAGGTAAGCTCAGGCTCTTTAAGGTTATTCATTGCGCCGTTTTCTTTAGCTGTTTTTACAGCCAACGGGTCTATATCAACACCGAAACCCTCTTTAGCGCCTAACAGCATAGAAGCAATAGCAAGAATACCACTGCCACAGCCTATATCTAACACAGTATCACCGTTTTTTATTATTTTATCGAGTGTCTCAAGGCAAAGGCGAGTTGTTTCGTGTGTACCCGTACCAAATGCTGCACCGGGCTCAATATTAAGCACAGCCCTGTTACCACTATCGTAGTCATCTATCCAAACAGGTCTTACAAAAAGCCTTTCTCCTATTGATTGTGGTTTAAAAAAGGCCTTCCATTTATCTTGCCAATCATCAGAATTAACACCGTCTGTTTCTATACGGTGAGCAATTTTTTCGGAATTGAGCCTTTCTGTTATAAAGGATACTGCTTCTGCAGGATTATTGCCCTCTTCTATAAAGACGTGGATTATTGATTCCTCTCTGTTTTTATTAAGTAAATCCTCGTCAATAAGGTCTATGTGAGCAATTTCCCAAGCTCCCTCTTCAAGGTCGCTGTAATCCTCAATGTATATGCCGTAAGGAACAGTCATAATAGCAACTGAAGACGCTCTTTCCGTATCCTCTGTTTTAACGTATATTTTAACCTCTGTATACTCCATTTGACACCTCAATATTTGTTGTGAACATCCTCTGCAAAGCAAAGGCAATCTTTAATTTCAAGCACCGTACCGTCATCGAGCACAGCTTTACCACTTAACCTGCCAAAAACCTGGTGCTGGTCTGTAATAATAAACTTAACATCAATTTTTGCAGCTCTGTCAAGAATAGGCACAAATTCCATTTCAAATCTGCCATCGCTTGAGGTAAATGTCCAAGGGTCTGTATAGCTTGATTTTGGAATGTTAAAAGTAACATCATCAAGCTTATGGCATTTACCATCGTAGAAAAGCATATTTTCGCTTGCTGCAGTTGTATCACCAAAGCCGTAACCGATATTAAAGCCAAACGGCTTACCGTTTACCGTAGCATTACCCGAGCCCCAATACCATGTGTTATCATATGTCCAAACACCACGGCCCCAGTCAAGCGTACCGTAGTCGATTTCAGGATTTAATTTGTATGTAACACCATCAAACTCAATAGTACCACTTGCACGCATACAGTTAATTTTTTGATTGTAATAGAAGGCTGTTTTCTTCTCCTTCCAAGGTGTTGCAATAACCATTGTATCCATTGGTGGCTGAGAAAGGGTTATATCACATTTAAGGGTTTTGCCCTCAAAGAAATTTTTAAACTCGCAATACAAGGCTCTTTTGCCTTCTAATGCATCAAAATGCATATCAAGGCGCTTATCCTTATACTTTGTAATACCTGATTCACTTGAGGTTGGAAGCTTGAATTTACCCATAGGGAATGCATTTAAAATTGTTTCGGTATGCTCCCAGGGTTTTTCTCCTAAATTAAGAAAGGATGCAGACTGTAAACCGATATAACCATCATCGGAAACAGTAAATGCAACAGCAATATCGTGCTCCTCAGACACTACAAGATAATAATCCCACTCTTTTATTCTGAACTTAGGTGCCTTAATATCATCTCGGCTGTACTGTTGAACAAGCTGTTTTGACCAACCCGGCTCACGCAGGGAGCCATCCTCTTTTAAAAGCCTTTGTACTGTTGTAACCTCATGATTTCTCATTTTACACCCTCCAATAATTATTCTTCTGTAATATTCGCAACAGGCGAGACATCAATTCTGCCGTGATTGTAAAAACGCCTGTTATCAAGCATCCATAAACGGCCTGTAAATTCACCTTGACCGACATCCTTAACGGCATCTGCCATTTCGTACATATTTGCATCAAACAAGTCAAGCTGCGAAAGCACCTCTGCCTCAATAAAGCTGGGTCTTATAGCCGCACCAAACTCCAATTTACCGTGGTGTGATATAAGCATATGCTGAAGCAGGTACTTTTTTTCTTGGTCTACACCAAGCTCATCACACTTTCTGCCAACATCTTCAGCACCCATTACAAGGTGGCCTAAAAGCATTCCTTCAAGGGTATGTCCGTCAACTAAGCCTGTTGAGTCTACGCTATATTCTCGCAGCTTTGCAATATCGTGAAGGATTGCCCCTGAAAGCAACAGCTCTCTGTCTATACAAGGGTAAATAGCACACACGCACTCTGCAAGGCGTACTATTGAAAGTGTATGGTAAAGAAGGCCTCCTCGCATTGCGTGGTGAAGCTTTTCTGCTGCAGGGAAAGTAAGAAGCTGCTCTTTGTTATCCTCAAGCAACGCAAGAGTTACCCTTTTTAAATCTTCATCGCAAAAGCTTGATACAATACCGATTACGGCACTAAGCATTGCCTGACTGTCGCAATCGGCAGATTTCACAAAGTCTTCAACCTTTACATTATCGTCTTCATTGGCTAAACGGATTCTTTGTATTATAAGCTGGTCATTTCCGTTATACTGCTGAAGTGTACCCCTAACCTTAACAATAGTGCTGACCTCAGGCATTGGCGTTGTGCCTTCTCTGTAATCCCAAAGCTTTGCAAATACCTCTCCATCTTTATCGGCAAGAACAATATCAAGGTAAACACTACCGTTTTTTGCACTTCTTTTTTCGCAAGATTTTACTAAACCGAAGCACTCTACTCCTCCGGTTTTATCAAAATATGTAAAGTTCATACAGCACCTCTGATTAATCAATATTCAAAATTTTTCTTACAACATATGAGCACATAAGATACCCTGCCACAGGTGGGGTAAAGGACACAGAGCCGGGTACGGCTGTTTCTGTTTTAACAGGCTCCTCTTTCGAATAGACAACGGGTAACTTGTTTATTCCCCTTTTCTTTAGCTCTCTGCGCATTACACGGGCTAAAGGGCAAACGCTTGTTTTACTGATATCTGAAATTTCAAGCATTTCGGGGTGGAGCTTATTACCTGTACCCATCGAAGAAATAACCGGTACGCCTAAAGCGTTGCACTTCTCAATCAGCTCAAGCTTTGCAGTTACATTATCTATACAATCTACAACAAAGTCGTATTTACTTAAATCTATTTCGTGAGCAGTTTCGGGCAAATAAAAAAGATTATACTTTTCTATTTTTAAATCGGGGTTTATTGATAAAAGTCGCTTTGTGGCTGCCTCTGTTTTCGGTATACCAACGGTATCTTCGGTTGCAAAAAGCTGACGGTTAAGGTTAGTTATATCTACAACATCCTTATCAACAATACCGAGTGTGCCCACACCTGCCCTTACAAGTGCTTCGCAGGCAGCGCCACCAACTCCACCGAGGCCGAAAACAATAACCGATGCATTATTTAATTTTTGTAAACCATCTTCACCGATTATGCTTACTGCACGAGAAAATTTTTCGTCCATATATACTCCTTTGCTGTGAGCTTTATATCTACTTTAATTATAATATTATTACTGTAATTGTCAAACACTAAATATAAAAAATAAGGGTAGGTGTAAAATGAAAAAAAGAGTTATTTCCTTTACTGCTTGTATTTTATTTATGCTTTCTTGCTTAACCGTAAGATTATTTGTATTAACTACTGCACCACAACAAGCATCAAGTCAATCAAGCACAAGGGTTAAGGATATAGGTGTTTCACGAGGATTTATATATGACAGAAGCCTATCGCCATTAACTAACACAGATATTTACTACACAGCCTGTATTTTACCCACTCAAAACTCAATATCTTTTTTAAAAAACAAAGAGGATAATGAAACTTTAAAAATGCTAAGCGAAGGGCTTTTTGTTTTTAAAAGAACTAACCACAGCACATTTTACAATGAGTGTGAGGATATTTTGCTTTTAAAATGCTACAACCGAAAGCAGGATAATTCGCTTGCTCACATAATCGGGTACACCGATGATGCATTAAACGGGGTTTGTGGATTAGAAAAATACTACAATGAGTATTTTAAGAGCACGGGTGGAAGCTTAAGTGTGGCATACAATGCTGACTCCTTAGGCAGAGTTTTAACTAACGAGAGAACAGAAATAAGAAACAACGGCTATTACAACACACAAGGCTTAGTGCTTACAATTGACAAAACCATACAAAGCATATTAGAAAATGCACTAAAAAACAACAGTATTACGCAAGGTGCAGGGATTATTTTAAACACGCAAACAGGTGAAATACTCGGGTGCGCCTCTACCCCCTCTTATGACATAAATAATTTGGAATACTCACTTAATGATAAGGGTTCACCTTTTATAAACAGAGCCTTAAGCGCTTACCCTGTTGGGTCCGTATTTAAAATAGTAACAGCAGCTGCAGCATTTGAAAAAGGCTATATTTTAGATGATTATTTCTGCAACGGCAGTATTACCTTTAACGCAACAACCTTTAATTGCAACGCCCTTAACGGCCACAAGAACCTAAATCTCGAGGACGCGATTTCGAAATCCTGTAACACATATTTTATAAAGCTTGGTGTAGATATCGGGGGTGAAAATCTGATTGATACTGCAAGGCTTTTTCGTTTTGGAGTGGCAACAGATTTTGGGAACGGCTTTAAAACAGACAGTGGTATTTTACCCGATTCTACCGACCTTGTTAGTAATGCAGATGTAGCAAACCTTGCATTCGGACAAGGAAAGCTTACTGCTACACCCCTGCAAGTTGCCACAATGCTTTCGGTAATAGGCAGCAACGGTTTTTATATAGAGCCTACGCTAATAAAGGGAAAGCTTAACAATAACGGTGATTTGTACGAAGAAAGTGAAATAAATAAAGTTAAAATCATCGGAGAAGCTACTTGTAAAGCCATAAAAAACGGATTGGAAAAAACCGTTGTAGACGGCACCGGTACAAAAGCGCAGAGCCAACTGCTTGAGTGCTGTGCTAAAACTGCAACTGCACAAAGTGGGCAATTCGATAAAAACGGCAAAGAAATTATGTACTGCTGGTTCGCAGGCTTTTTTCCAAAAGAAAATCCGCAATACACTATCTGCATAATGAAGGAAAACGGCTCCTCCGGAGGTAGTGATTGCGGACCTGTATTTAAAGAAATTGCTGAAAATATTTTATTGAATTTTTAAAACCTTTTCGGCTCCAAGCATTACGCCGATTTTACCACTATGGAAATTAAGGCCACCCTGCAGCCAAACAGCATAAGGCTCTCTCAACGGTGCATCTGCAGAAAGCTCTATAGATGAGCCGTTTGTAAAAGCGCCTGCAGCCATAATAACATCGCTGTCATAACCGGGCATTGCCCAAGGCTCGGGAACAACAAAGCTATCTACAACAGAGCCACTTTGCAATCCCCGGCAAAATGCAATAAGCTTTTCGGGTGTTTGGAGCTTAATGCTTTGGATAATATCTGCACGAGGCTCACTGTAATCCGGTGAAACCTCGTAGCCCATTTCCTCAAAAAGAGCTGCTGTAAATACTGCAACCTTAAGTGCTTCGCCTGTTACGTGCGGAGCATGGAAAAGACCCATAAAAATATCTCTTGAATTACCCAGGGTAGCACCAACCTCACGGCCTACACCCGGAGTTGTCATTCTATATGTACAAAGCTCCACAAGGTCTTTTCTGCCTGCTATATAGCCACCACATTTTGCTATGCCACCACCCGGGTTTTTAATAAGTGAGCCTGCAAAAAGGTCAACACCTGCCTCGGACGGCATATTGTACTCGGTAAATTCACCGTAACAATTATCAAGCATAACAAAAGCCTTGCTGTTTGCTTTTACTAAATCAACAAGCTTCTTTATGTCGCTGTGAAGGAGCGATGGCCTTAAGCTATAGCCCCTTGAACGCTGTATGTACGCAGCCTTATATGTCTTTTTTGATAAAGCTTCTTTAATACCTTGGTAATCGGGTGTGCCGTCGGGAAGGAGTTCAACTATATCGAAGGTTACACCAAAATCCTTAAGTGAGCCCATCCCCTCACCTGTTAAGCCTATAACCGAGTGAATTGTATCGTATGGGGTGCCTGTAACACAAAGCACATTATCTCCCGGCCTTAAAACACCAAAAAGCATTACACCAAGGGTATGTGTACCACTTGCAAAGCTATGGCGAATTATAGCATCCTCTGCACCAAATATTTCTGCAGTTAATTCGTCCAAAACCTCTCTGCCCCTATCGCCGTAGCCGTAGCCTGTAGACCCTGCAAAGTGGCTTTCGCAAACACCGTTATTTATAAACGCTTTAAGCACCTTTTGCTGGTTAAATTCGGTAACTCTATCTATTTCCTCAAAGCGCTCCTTACACTTTTTAAGTGCTTTTTCGGAAAGCATCTTCATTTCTTCACTAAAATCAAAAAAAGACATTTTACTCTTCCCTCTTTACAAAAATTTCTCCACAAACTAAAAAACCTATATTTTCATAAAATTTAATATTTTTATTTTCGCACCAAAGGTACACCCGCTCAGCACCCTTGCTTTTTAATTCTGCAAGTAATGCTTTAACACATTTTGAGCCGAGTCCTTGTTTTCTGTCGCTTTTGGCTGTATAAACACCTGCAATAATTCCCACAGAATTAAAAATAAACGGTGCAACAGCACAGCTTACGGGGCTTTCGTTATCAGTTAAATAAACACCACAGGCGTGTTGGCTGTTTATTTTTTTGCAAAACGGTGGGTACCAAGCCTCAAATTCGCCCTTGTAAGCCAAAAGCTCGAACACAGCCTTATAATCCTTTGTGCTTGATAAGGCTGAGAGAACGTTAACTTCTTCTATAGCTTCGTATTGTGGCACTGCTTTTAAAACAGCCCGTTTTTCAAGGTTAAAGCCATCAAAATAAAAGTCTGACAAAACATTTTTTATTTGACGAAACGCTAAAAACAATGACAATTCTTCAACATCAACACAATTTGATAGCTTGCAAATTGTTGCAGTTGTGCCACGCAAGGACATAATGAGTGCTTTTACGCCATTTATCTCTTGAAAAAACACACCCTCGGATGCTTCACAGGCAAAATGAAAATCAGTTTGAATTACGGACACAAGCGGCAAGGAGCCACTTATGTCCGATAAATCAGTTAATCTTTTAATCATATTTCGCAGCCACCGTGGCTTCTTACCTTAAGTATGTAGCAGGAGTTTTCACCTAAAATTTTGCTCATTGCACTGACAAAATTCTCTGTTTCCTCAACGGGTACAAAGGCCTGAATTGTACCTGCAAAGCCACCACCGTGAACTCTGTATGCTCCCTTACCCTTTAAAAGCTCTTCGGCAACACAAAGAGCAAGTGCTACAGGCTGCTCGGATGGATTTGTAAGTGTAAAGCAGTTTTGGTTATACATATATGATGACTTACCACTTTCAACAATTGTAGCCTTAAAGGACTCAAAATCACCACTTGAAAGTGCTGCTGCAAGTCTTTCTACACGTTTGTTTTCGTTATAGAAATGGATTGCTCTTTCTATAGCTCTGTCGCCTGTTTTTTTGCGAATATCACCGATATTTGCCATTACCTCTGCTTCAGGCACCTGACGAAGCACAGCCTTGCCGAAATACTCTGCAACGCTGTTCATTTCAAGCCTTATAGCAGCGTAATCGCCTGTTAAATCAGCGTGGTTTCCACCTGTATCTACAATGCAAAGGTTATAGCCGTGCTTTGCAATATCAAAATCAACCTTTTCAATAACAGGCTTGCTTGTATCTTCAAAATCAATTTTTACAAAACCACCTACAGAGCAGGCTGTTTGATCCATAAGACCACAAGGCTTATCAAAGTAAACATTTTCTGCATATTGTGAAATTTGTGCTATCTCAACAGCATCAATTTTACCACCGTTGTAAAGGTAGTTAAGAATTGTACCGATAAGCACCTCGTACGCAGCAGATGACGAAAGACCTGAGCCTGAAAGAACATCTGATGTTACGCAAGCATTAAAGCCACCAAATTTATAGCCAAGCCGGTTGAAGCGTGCACAAACACCTCTGATAAGTGCAAGGGATGTTCCCTTTTCGCTATCAATAACAGAAAGGTCTGCTGTATCTACAGTAAGTGGTGCGTAGCCCTGTGAGTTAACACAAATAACACCATCATCAC
>JAZSGB010000011.1:0-14956 GCA_045532505.1 Acutalibacteraceae bacterium
AGAGAGCAAGATAATGAAGAAAAAGAACTCGAAAAAACAGTAATTAACTGTTTTGAAAAGCACAAAGGCAATTACGGCAGGATACGAATTCGCAAAGAACTGCTTGGAAAGGGAATAAATATCAGCGAATACCGTATTGCAAGAATACTTAAGAAGAACGGAATGACCGCTAAAAGTGGTAGAACCAGTAAGCCAAGACCACCTAAACCAACAGAACAGCAGTATATAGAAGAAAATCTAATAAAGGACAAATTTAGTATAACCGAAGCAAACTACCTTTGGTGTTCAGATATAACCGAGCTCAAGTGTTACAGAACAAAACTGTATCTTTGTGGAATAATTGATGTGGCTACAAGACGGATAGTTGGCTGGAGCATCGCAAAGAACCAAACTCAACGTTTGGTGCAAGACGCTTTGGAAATGGCGGTTGGAAGAAATCCAAACAGACCAAAAGACGCTGTATATCATAGTGATAGAGGTTGCCAATATACCGCCAAGAAAACAAAGCAACTAGTTGAGCGAAACGGTTTCCGTAAGAGTATGTCAAGACCTGGAACACCAAGCGATAAGCAGCCGATAGAGAGTTTTTGGAAAACCCTCGAATGTGAGATGGCTGAAATCAGCCATCTCACATTTGAAGAAGCTTCAAGAACAATTGTTGACTACATTGAACTTTATTATAATTCAGAAAGACTGCATTCAGGTATTGGTTATTACATCCCAAACCATTTTTTCACTCTTTTATATGTCCACTAATCTTGACAAGTTTCAGTGTTTTGCAAGGCTTTGCCTTGCACTTTTTACTTTTAGGAAGTATAACAAGTTTAAGGGGTGATAGCGATGAAAGAAAGTCCTTTAATGATAAAATCAAAAGCGTTTGCGCTTGATGTGATAAAGGTATGCAAGGAGTTAAGAGTGGCAAAGTGTGAGTCTGCTCTTATCAATCAATTTTTGCGTTCAGGAACAAGTATCGGAGCAAATATTAGAGAGGCTTTTTACGCTCATGGCAAGGCTGATTTTATTGCTAAATTACAAATTGCATTAAAAGAGTGTTCTGAAACTGAATACTGGATTGAACTCATTGTTGAAAGCGGATATTATAATGATAAAATCTTGCTTAACAAATGTACCGAGGTCAAGCGAATTTTAATCTCATCCATCAACACCGCTAAACAAAACACCGAAAAATAACGCTGGACTTTTGAAAATCTTTCGGTATAATCTGTTGTTTGAAAGGCGGCAGATTACATGGAATGCGACTTGAAAATACTGTATTTTGTTCGCGGTAAAATCATTATGGCTATGGCAGATTTGAGAAGAACGGGAGACAATTTTGAAATTTTGCAAATATTACAGAGAGCGCAACTCATCATTGAAAAGAAAATATTCGATGCAGAATTTCCAAATAAGATAGAACAATATAAAAATTTGATTGTATAACAAAAGGAGCAATTATGAATTATCGGCAATTGATAGACGGAATGAAAAAATATAAGTCGTCCGAAACGGATATATGTCGTCATTGTCTTGGCGTAATGCCCGAACAAATAAATACAAATGTAGTTATTGCGCCTTGGTGGGAACCTAAATCATTGGCGCTTCTTGGCGATGCTCAATATTTGAGTGAGTCTCAGTTTTCTGCCATAAAAGTATGGAATGTAAAAAGCGAAATTTGTGATATAACCTACATAAAAACCGGCATTGGCGCACCTGTGTTTATGGATGCTCTTTTGGCCTTAGGCGTAACAAAATGCAAAAATATTATTTTTGTAGGTTCTGTTGGTTCTTTGGACGAAGATATAAGTATAGGAGATATTGTCATTCCTCAATATAGCATCTGTGGTGATGGTGCAAGCCGATACATTGCCTCAGATACACTAAGAAATAAAGACGTATTTGGGACAAAGGTAGAACCTGATAAGAACATATTTGATGTGATGTGCAGAATTACAGAAAATGTGTGTGATAAAAACAATGTGAAATTTCACATTGGCAGAGCATTTAGTATTGATTCGGTATTCGCTCAATATGCGCATATTGATGAGATTTTGAATATGGGCTGTAATGTTATCGAAATGGAGACGGCATCAGCCTTTAGAGCGGCACAAATTGCAAATTTAAAATTGGCGGCTATTTTTAGTGTATCGGATAATACTGTAACTAACAAATCGCTGATTAGCGGAAGAACTGAAAATGATATGAAGTATCGCAGATTCGTAAGAAACAACCTGTTCCCTGAAATTATCACAAAGGTATTTAGCGAAATGTCAACTGAAAAATGATTTTTAAGGAAATATCTTTTTCGGTGCGACGTGCCAAAAAACACAGGATACCTTTTGGTATCCTGTGTTTTTTGTTATATTAAAACTTGGGGATTTGAACCGTTCCTTAATAAAAGATTAGTCTCTCGGTTAGCGAACAACCAAATCTTTTATTTGCATTCACAATATTGTTGAGTTATAATATAACATATTAAATTGTAAATATAGAAAATAGGCAGTGTGGTTATGTCCTATAAAAAAGCTTACGACAAAGCCTATGATTTATTTTACACATATATGAATCAACAGAAGGAGAAACTATGAATTTTTCAGAAATTGCAATAAACAGACAGTCATGCAGGAGCTATGATGAAACGAGAGAGGTTGAGCAAGAAAAGCTTGATGCTATACTCGAAAGCGCTCGCCTTTCCCCTTCTGCCTGCAACGGTCAACCATACCACATAACCGTCTGCAAGGGCGAAGCAGCCACGAAGGTTGAGGAGCTTACTGCAGGTATGGGTCTTAACAAATTCGCTGTGCAAGCCCCTGTTGCACTTGTTATTTCAGAGGAAAGCTACGTTAGCTCTGCCGGCGCAGGTGCTAAAATAAAGGGCAACGACTACCGTTCTATAGATATTGGTATTGTAGCTTCATACATCACTGCCGAAGCTGCTGCGCAAGGGCTTGGCACTTGTATTTTAGGCTGGTTTGATGATAAAAAAATCCGTAAAATATGTGGCATTTCAAAGCCTATAAGGCTTGTTATTACATTAGGCTACGCAAAAGCCGATGCTAAGCTACGCACTAAAAAGCGTAAAGAGATGGATGAACTAATTTCCGTTATTGAATAACAAAAGAGCCGGCAAAAAAATCAATTGAGATTTTACCTGTACTTGATGTCGGAAGAACCGACATTATTACAACACTTTTAGAAAACAGTAACTGCATCTCATATCTTCCGGACTTTACAACAAGAAAAAAGGTTGATAGAGGTACCTTAGCGTACCTTGACATAATAGATTTTGATGTACATATACGGAAGCAGCTAATTTATCACAAAAACAAATGGATATCTGCATCTATGAATGCTTTTTTAGAATATGTAAAAGCGCACGAATTCAATAATTAAAAAACACATAAAAAACGACAAGCAAAAGCTTGTCGTTTTTTGGTGAGTTATCGGGGATTCGAACCCCGGACACCCTGCTTAAAAGGCAGGTGCTCTGCCTACTGAGCTAATAACTCATATTTAACCCCTGTTTAAGGGGTATTTTTTATTTTGTGAATGCAAAGAGAATTACTGATGCAAGAGCTGTAACACAGAAAACTGTTGCTACAATTTTTGTAAGCTTTGCAAGAAGTGCATCTTTTGTTCTGCCCTTATTCTTATCGAAGAAAGAATCGCTGCCACCTGCAATAGCGCCTGAAAGACCCTGCTGTTGGCTCTGCTGAAGCATTACTAAAACAATAATTACGATTGCTGAAAGAATAAGAACAATACCGAGAAGGTAGTGATACCATAATAAATCCATATATAATTTTCCTTTCGTGGGAAATCAAACATATTTACAATGCCCGAATATAATAACACAGTAGCATAAAAAAAGCAAGTCTTTTTTTACAAATTTTTAAATATTTTTATTATTGTATAAAACCAATATTTTTTATAATAATACTAACAGCGAAACACAGTGTTATACGCCCATGTCAGCCAAATTCTTTCAATTTTAAAACTTTCAAGGGAAAATGTTTCGCTCACCTGCTCTTTTCAGAGCAGGTGCTTTTATTATCTTCACAAAATTCATTCAAAAGAAAGCTGAAGCTGCTCACCTGTATCATCAGAGCTAAGCACTGCACCTGCAGCAGGTAAGGTTTTTGTTCTGTAACGATGAGGCTTAACAAATTCCCCTTCCTTATAGAGCCTTACACTTTGCAGCTTATGGTACTTCTTAACCGTAAGAACATTTACGCCTGCCGTATCCTTCGTAGTTTTTGGAGAAATTGCAGCAGTATTAATAAGAAGGTGCCTGCCTGCTGTCGAAACAAGCACTATTTCTGTATCCTCGTGAATGTACATAGCTTCAACAATAGGTGCTTTGTTGCTGTATGCTTTAATAAGCTTTTTACGCCTTGTTACTGTATAGTAGCTCGACATATCCACCTTTGCAACCTTACCGTTTTCAAAGAAGAACAGCATATAGCCCTTATAATCGTTTGTTACTGCCATATAAATAGGCTTTTCATCCTTATCAAACTCAAGCTTAGAAGGAATAAAATCACCCAGCACGCTTGCCTTTGTATCTTCAAAATCACAGGCCCTTGCTTTATAAACCTGGCACTTATCCGTAAAGAAAAGCAGCTCTGCCCTGTTTGTTGCGTTAACAGCAGCAACCATACTGTCGCCCTCTTTAAACTTGTGCTCGCCACCCATTCTTAATGAAAGTGGAGTGATTTTTTTAAAATAGCCATCTCTTGTGAAGAAAAGATTAACCTCGTAATCAGGAATATCCTCTTCTTCTGTTTCTTCAACATCACAGTCGTAAATAATTTCGCTGCGACGGTCCTTACCGTATTTTTGAGCAACCTTTGTAAGCTCTTCAATAATAATCTTCTTTACTCGTGATTTACTGCTGAGAATATCCTCCATATCCTCAATACTCTTTTTCAGGTCGTCGATATCATCAAGTCGCTTAAGAATATATTCTCTGTTAAGGTGACGAAGCTTGATTTCTGCAACATATTCTGCCTGAATTTCATCAATACCAAAGCCAATCATAAGGTTTGGAACAACCTCTGATTCCTCTTCGGTTTCACGAACAATTTTAATTGCTTTATCAATATCAAGAAGTATTTTTTTAAGACCTAAAAGAAGGTGAAGCTTGTCCTTAGCCTTGTTCAAATCAAAGAAAACTCTTCTGTTAACGCACTCTGTACGGAAAGCAATCCACTCTGTAAGTATTTCGGCAACACCCATTACCCTTGGCACGCCTGCTACAAGTATATTAAAGTTTGCACTGAAATTATCCTCAAGAGGAGTTGCTCTGAATAAGCGCTTCATAAGATTATCGGGGTCTGTGCCACGCTTAAGGTCGATAGTGATTTTAAGACCTGATTTATCTGTTTCATCACGCACATCGCTAATTTCCTTAAGTGCACCTGCCTTAACCTTTTCAATTATTTTTTCAATAATTGCTTCACAGGTTGTGGTTGCAGGAATTTCCGTAATATCAATACAGTTATTAGACTTATCGTAACTGTATTTAGCACGTATTTTAATTGAGCCTCTACCTGTATTGTACACTTCTTCTAAAGCAGCACGGTCATATATAATTTGACCACCACCAATAAAATCAGGGGCTTTAAGGGTTTCGAAAATATCGAAATCAGGATTTTTGATAATTCCTATTGTTGTTTCGCAAAGCTCCCTAAGATTAAATGAGCATATGTTACTTGCCATACCTACAGCGATACCACTGTTCATATTAACAAGCACGCTTGGGAAGGTTACCGGGAGCAAGGTAGGCTCCTTCATTGAGCTGTCGTAGTTATCTACAAAGTCAACTGTATCCTTATCTATATCGGCAAAAAGCTCACTGCAAATGCTTTCAAGCTTTGCTTCGGTATAACGTGATGCAGCATAAACCATATTTTTAGAATATGCTTTACCAAAGTTACCCTTACTGTCTACATACGGGTGCAAAAGTGTTTCGTTACCTCTTGAAAGACGCACCATTGTTTCGTAAATTGCTGCATCACCGTGAGGGTTAAGCTGCATAGTTTTACCAACAATATTTGCAGATTTTATTCTTGCGCCATTAAGCAGACCAGCCTTATACATAGTATAAAGCAGCTTTCTGTGAGAAGGCTTAAAGCCATCTATTTCGGGGATAGCACGAGAAACAATAACACTCATTGCATAGGGCATAAAGTTCGTTTCAAGTGTTTCGGTAATTCGCTGTGCAACTACCTCACCTGCGCCCATTATATTTGCCTTAACAGCTTCTTCTGCTACAGGCTTTGTATCTTTTTTCTTTCTTGCCATTTTATTCACCTATTATGAAATATCTGCAAGGTCAATGTACAAATGACCGTTTTCTGCAATATATTCTTTTCTCTCTTGAAGGTTATCTCCCAAAAGCAACTCAAATTTTTCTGCAATAAGAGATTCAACATCATCAGGCTCTACCTTGATAAGACGGCGTGTTGCAGGATTCATAGTGGTAAGCCACATCATATCTGCATCGTTTTCACCAAGTCCCTTTGAACGCTGTATTGTAAACTTTGCATCGCCGATTTCCTCGAGCACCATTGCCTTTTCCCTTTCGGTATACGCAAACCAGGTTTGACCCTTTGATGTTATTTCGTACAACGGAGATTCTGCAATAAACACCTTACCCTCTTTAATAAGGGTTGGCATTAAACGGTAAATCATTGTAAGAATAAGTGTTCTTATATGGAAGCCGTCTACATCAGCGTCGGTACAAATAATGATTTTGTTCCACCTGAGAGCATCAAGGTTAAATAAGGAAAGCTCCTTATTTGATTTTGATGAAACCTCTACACCACAGCCGAGCACCTTGATTAAATCAACAATAATTTCACTCTTGAAAATTCTTGTATAATCAAACTTAAGGCAGTTAAGAATTTTACCCCTTACAGGAATAACTGCCTGGAAGGATGAATCACGAGCCTGCTTACAAGCACCAAGAGCAGAATCACCCTCAACTATGAATATTTCACGTTCATTGGGGTCCTTGCTTCGACAATCCACGAATTTTTCTACTCGGCTTGTCATATCATTAGATGAAGCCAATGTCTTTTTAAGGTTGAGCCTTGTGCTCTCTGCCTTAACACGAGAGCGCATATTAATAAGAATTTGCTCGCAAAGCTTATCAGCATCTAATTTATTTTCGATAAAATAAATCTCAAGCTGATGCTTAATAAACTCTGTCATAGCCTCTTGTATAAACTTGTTTGTTATAGCCTTTTTTGTCTGGTTTTCATAAGAGGTTTGTGTTGAGAATGAGGAAACAACAAACACAAGGCAGTCTTCAATATCCTGAAAGCTGATTTTAGGGTCGTTTTTAAGATATTTACCATTTTGCTTCATATATGCATCTATCTGAGAAACAAATGCACTTTTTGCTGCCTTTTCGGGTGCACCACCGTGCTCAAGGAAACTGGAGTTATGGTAATACTCTTTAAGCTGCTTTGTTTTCGAGAAACAAACAGCCATATTCATTTTAAGCTTGTACTCAGGCTTATCCTCTCTATCTCTACCCTTACGCTCTGCCTGCCAGAACTGAACTGTGGTAAATGCTTCATCACCGACAAACTCATTGACATAATCTACTATACCGTTTTCATATAAATATTCAAAGGTTTCAAACTTTGTTTCAGTAAGCTGATTACGAAGAATAAAGGTAATTCCGTTATTAACAACGGCCTGTTTTTTAATGGTTTCCTGAAAATATTCAAGCGAAACATTAATATCTGTAAAAACCTTTAAGTCAGGCTTCCACTTAATACGAGAACCGGTATCTTTTTTTGCATACTCGGTCTTTTTCATTTCACCGTCTATTTTACCTGCTTTAAAATGAAGCTCGTAGCAGTAGCCACCTGTGTGAATTTCTGCCTCCATATACTCCGATGCATACTGTGTTGCACACAAGCCTAAGCCGTTAAGGCCTAACGAATATTCGTAGCTACCACCATCGTTAGTATCATACTTACCACCTGCATAAAGGTCGCAGAAAACAAGCTCCCAGTTATAGCATTTTTCGCGCTGGTTGTAGTCCACAGGAATACCACGGCCAAAATCCTGCACCTCAACTGAATGGTCAAGAAAACGGGTTACTATAATTTTTTTACCGTGGCCCTCACGAGCTTCGTCTATTGAGTTTGAAACAATTTCAAAAATAGAGTGCTGACAGCCCTCTATACCATCAGAACCGAAAATAACAGCAGGGCGCTTACGAACTCGGTCTGCACCTTTAAGCTTTTTTATACTGTCGTTACCGTATTCTTTTGGTGTTTGTGCTTTTGCCATTTGGTTACCTACCTTTTCGGAAAAATACAAAATTTTGGTATTATATCTTTAAAATTATACTATATATTGTGCTATTTAGTCAAGTGAAAATCTACCTATAATTTCCATACTAAGGGTGATTAATCGTACTATGATGAGTTATATTTGGCCTGTTATCATTTTTTTTGCATTTTTTGCTGCAATTGCTACAAAAAACGTAGAAGGCTTATCCTCTGCTATACTTTCGGGTGGCACAGATGCTATAAGCTTAGCAATAAAGCTTATAGGTATGATTTGCCTTTGGAACGGACTTATTCAAATAGCAGAAAAAAGTGGACTGACAAAAAAGCTCTGCATATTACTTTCGCCATTATTAAGAATTATATTTCCCGAATTAAAAGATGAAGCAACCAAAGAAGCAATTGCAATGAATATGACGGCAAATATACTTGGACTTGATAACGCTGCAACACCTTTAGGATTAGAAGCAATGGGAAGATTAAAAAAATTGGGATGTACCGAAACAGCAAACAATACAATGGCTAAATTTGTAGTAATAAACACGGCTTGCCTGCGAATTGTACCTACAACGGTTGCCCTGCTACGCCAGGAATACGGCTCCACTGCACCAACGGAAATTATACTGCCTGCAATATGCACATCTGCCTGTGCGTTGGTGGTAGGCTTAACAGCTACAGTTTTACTTAAGAGGGTGTTTAAATGAAGCTTATAAGCAGCATATTAATTCCACTTGTTGTTTTATTAATTGTAGGATACGCCGCACTAAAGGGCATTGATGTTTTTTCGGAGTTTTTGCAGGGTGCAAAAAAAGGCTTTTCCATTGTGCTGAACATAACACCATCACTTATAGCATTAATTCTTGTTATAAATATGCTTAGGGCATCGGGTGGTTTAGAGGTTCTATGCAATTTACTTTCACCCATTTCAAATTTTTTAGGAATACCAAAGGAGCTTACACCCTTGACTATTTTATCCCCAATATCAGGCAGTGGCTCTATAGGATTGTTTGAAAGCATATTGAAGGAACATGGTGCCGATACATTTATAGGCAGATGCGCTTCAATTATGATGGGCTCTACAGAGACCACCTTTTACACAATGACAATATACTACGGAAGTATCGGTATAAAAAAAACACGGCACACGCTGCCAAGTGCATTGTGTGCCGATATAACAAGCTTTATACTTTCACCTGTAATGGTAAGCTTATTTTTTCAATAAAACATTTGCTGAAAATCCTTTGAGGAATACATAGAGAAGGCTTCGCCGTTTGCACCAACAATAATGTGGTCAACAAGAAAAAAGCCCAGTTTCCTGAACATTACACATAGAGACCTTGTAGCGTCTATATCGCTCATAGACGGCTCGCAAACACCTGATGGATGATTATGAGCAATAAAAGCCTTTGCAGCATTGCAATCTACAGCAGCCTGCACAGCCTTACGAAGGTTTAAATCTGCAGACATTTCATCACCTGACGAAATTTCAACAGCCTTTTTAAGCTTGCCTGCAGAATCAAGACAGAAGATAAATATCCTTTCAACGCTTTGATTTTTCAATTCGTTTACTGCTAAAAGCTTAAAATCCTCCGGTGTTTTATATAAACGGTTTTTTGAGAAATCAACCTTTTGAGCTTCTCTGAACAGTTCACCAACGGTAGCAATCAATATTGCTGTTTTCTCGCCTACACCCTGTACCCTTTCAAGTGCTGCAACATCTGCCTTAAAAACTGCATCAAGTGTACCAAACTCAACAAGCAGTCTTTTAGCAAGGTCTTTTGTATCTGCCCTTGGAATGGCATAAAAAAGTAATAATTCAAGTAGTTGATAATCTCGCATATGAGAAAAGCCGTTCTCAAGAACGGACTCCCTCACTCTTTTGCGATGATCATCGTGAAATTTCTTACGGTCAACGCTTTTATTCATAATAAAACAACTCAGATAGCTGCTGCCTCTTTAAGAACAACTGCCATATCTGTTTTTTCCCAAGCAACATCAAGATCAGTTCTACCCATATGGCCGTACGCAGCAAGCTGTCTGTACTGTGGCTTTCTAAGCTGAAGCTTGTCTATAATCGCAGCAGGACGAAGATCAAAGAACTTATTAACAAGCTCCTCAAGCTGAGCATCAGAGATTTTGCCTGTGCTGAAGGTATCCACACGAACAGATACAGGACGAGCAACACCGATTGCATACGCAAGCTGAATCTCACACTTATCCGCAAGACCTGCAGCAACAATGTTCTTAGCCACGTATCTTGCAGCGTATGCAGCACTTCTGTCAACCTTAGTTGGGTCTTTACCAGAGAAAGCACCACCACCGTGACGGGAATAACCACCGTATGTATCTACAATAATCTTTCTTCCTGTAAGTCCACTATCACCTACAGGGCCACCAACAACAAAGTTACCTGTTGGGTTAACATAAATTTTTGTATCGGCATCAAGATACTCTGCAGGAATAATTGGCTTAATTACGTACTCTAAAATATCCTTACGAAGAATCTCTATATCCATTGGGTCGTGCTGTGAAGAAACAACCACAGCCTCAACCCTTACAGGCGCATCATTTTCATCGTATTCAATAGTGACCTGGCTTTTGCCATCGGGACGAAGGTATGGTAATGTACCGTTTTTTCTAACCTCTGTAAGGCGTAAAGCAAGCTTATGAGCAAGTGATATAGGGAGAGGCATAAGCTCCTCAGTATCGTTACAAGCAAAACCAAACATCATACCCTGGTCGCCTGCACCGTGAAGATTGTATTCATCTGCCTGACCATCTTTAAGCTCAAGAGATTTATCCACACCCATAGCAATATCCGGTGATTGCTTATCTATAGTTTGAAAAACTGCGCAGGTGTTACCATCGAAGCCACATTCATTATTATCGAAACCGATATCGCAAACAACGCCACGGATAATTGCAGGAATATCAACCTGTGCTTTTGTGGTGATTTCACCCATTACCATAACCATACCTGTAGTACAGGTTGTTTCGCAAGCAACACGGGACATTGGATCCTGCTCAAGCATCGCATCAAGAATAGCATCCGAAACCTGGTCACATACTTTATCGGGATGCCCCTCTGTAACAGATTCAGATGTAAAAAATCTTTTAGACATTGAAAAATCCTCCAAAAAAATTAAACATTATACTCCAAATTAACAGAAATATTTTACACTAAAGAGATATTATTGTCAAGTTATGTAGACACAGTTAACATATTTTTAACGAGGTTAAACAAAAAAATAAAAAGTGAGAGGTTTTCTCTCACTTTAATCCAATACTCACAGAAAGAGCATCGTCTATTCTATCCATATCCGTTTCAGGCAGGTTGCCCATTTTTTCCCTTAATCTTTTTTTATCAAGTGTTCTTATTTGCTCAAGCAACACCACAGAATCCTTAGAAAGACCACATACCGAAGCATTTACACTTATATGGGTCGGCATTTTTGTTTTAAACTGCTGACTTGTTATTGCCGCTGCAATCACCGTTGGGCTATACTTATTACCCACATCATTTTGAACAATAAGTACAGGCCTTACGCCTCCCTGCTCCGAGCCCACAACGGGACTCAAATCGGCATAAAAAATATCACCACGTTTAATATTCAAATTATCATCTCCGATATTTTATTTACAACCTTATTTTTGCCAATTAGTAGCAATTTAATCACGGCTGTAAAATATAACGGAAAATTCTTGTCCGTCTGTTCATTATATTCGCTTAACGGACAATGGTTAAAAAAAGACCCGATACCCAAATGATATCGAGTCATAATAGCTATTATTCGTGTGTAGTAGGCTTTATGCCTACAGTTTCTGCATACTCCCAAGCAACAGAATCCTTTGGCGTAACCAAGGTAATATTTTGTGGTTGATTTGCACCTTCAAAAATAAGCATACCGATTTCTTCAACAGATTCGGGTATTACTATAGTTTCAAGAGCTGTGCACTTGGTGAATGCATAGGAATCAATTTTCTTTGAACCCTCTGCCATACGCACTGTTTTAAGCGCTGTACAGTTATTGAACGCAGATTTGCCTAAAAGTGTTACAACAGGCAGGTTGATTTGCTCAAGAGCTACGCAGTTTTGAAATGCGCTTGTACCTACGGTAATTTTAGTACTGTTGCTCATAAACGAAACTGTGCCAAGGTGCATACAGTTTTCGAACGCCTTTACACCTATGCTTGTTACCGTTTCGGGAATGTAAACGGAGGTAATGCTTATATCGTTTGCAAAGCAGGAATCACCTATACCTCTTACAAGCTTACCCTGTATTTCTGTAGGAATTATAACATCCTTTTTATCGCCAAGGTATTTGGTAATAATTCCGTTTTCATCAATTTCAAACTCACTAAGCTCGCCACCGTCGTTTACAGGCTTATCTAACGCCTCAGTGTTATCAATAGTAGTATCGGGAATATTGTTGCCCTGCTGGTTGTTATTACCGTGCCCGTTATTACCTGATAACTGATTAGCGGGAATTATAATGTTTCCCTGTGAATCTACAAGGTTACCGTGAGCATCAAAGAAATAACCTTGAATAGGGCCACCTGTAGTTATAACACCACTCATAGGCACTGTTGTGCTCGGGTCTGTTGTAGTTGTAGCAAGGTCGCTTGCTATTAAGTTTACATCTATCCAAGAATCTGTAGCAAGCGGCACGGTAGGTGCAGTTGTTGGCTGTAAAGTATAAATCCCGGTTTGCTCCGGCTTTTTATCTTCGGTTGCACCATCTACAAGTGCAATAATCAAAACCGTTGCCACAATAATAATACAGATACCGATAATTATAACGATTTTATTTTTCTTATCCATTAATATACCTCACAAAACGTGATTATTCTTAGACATTATACTATACAAAAACAAAAAAGTACATAGAAAATTTTGACTATTTCGTGAAATTTCCTTTAATTTTTGTTTAATATTGTATTTTATGGGTTTATATGATACAATTGTGATGTATAAAATTTAATAGGGAAATGAGGTTTTTCTATGACAAAATCCTGGTACAAGGAAATGGTTGTTTACCAAATCTGGCCACGCTCCTTCTGTGACGGAAACGGCGACGGTATAGGCGACCTTAAGGGTATCCTTTCAAAGCTCGATTATATTAAGAGCCTTGGCGCTGACGCTATTTGGTTTTCTCCCCTCTTTTGTTCACCAAACGCTGACTACGGCTACGATATCGCCGACTACAGGGATATTAACCCTGAATACGGCACATTGGATGAATTCAAGGTAGTTCTTGAAGAATGCCACAAGCGTGGTATACGAGTTATTATGGACCTTGTTGTAAACCACACCTCTACGGAGCACAAATGGTTTAAAGAGGCTTGTAAGAGTGTGGATAACCCTTACCACGATTACTACATTTGGCGTAAGGGTAAAGGTAAAAACGGCAAAAAGGCACCCAACAACTGGCTCTCTACCTTCGAGGGTGGTGCTTGGGAATATGTTGAGGCCGTTGACGAGTACTATCTCCACGTTTTCACAAAGGGCCAGCCCGACCTTAATATGGATAACCCTAAGGTTCGCCAAGAGGTTAAGGATATTATGAAATTCTGGCTCGATATGGGTGTTGACGGCTTCCGTGAGGATGTTATTACATACATCTCAAAGAAGGAAGGTCTTCCAAACGGCTTCCCCATCCCTGTTGCCTGTGGTATGGAGCACTACAACTTCGGACCACACCTTTACGAGTATCTTAAAGAGTTCCACGACGATGTACTTTCAAAATACGACTGCTTCACAGTTGGTGAAGGTCCGTTACTTAAAACCAAGAATGCTCTTAAGCTTGTTACCGAGGGTGAAGGCCAGGTTCTTAAAACAATGTTCAGCTTTGACCACCTTGAGGCCGACTGCTTTATGACTGACTGGATTAAAACTCCATTTAACCTTAAAAAAATGAAAAAGTGCTACCAAAACTGGTACGACGCTATGGATGGCAAGGCTTGGCATACACTTTACCTTGAAAACCACGACCACCCACGTATTGTTGACCGTTACGGCAGCCTTAAATACAGAGTTGAAAGCGCAAAGATGCTTGCAACAATGTGTTACCTTCAAAGAGGTACCGTATTCATTTACCAGGGTCAGGAAATCGGTATGACAAATATTGAACTCCACTCTATAGATGAATTCAAGGACATGATTACCTTTAACAATCAGATTATGTTCGAAAAATTAGGTATTAAGGGCGAAAAGTTTGTAAAAATGGCAAATGCAGGCTCCCGTGAAAACTCAAGAACACCTGTTCAATGGAATGATGGCCCATATGCAGGCTTCTCAACTGTTGAGCCTTGGTTTAACCTTAACCCTAACTACAAGGAAATTAACGTTGCTGCATCAGAAGCTGATGAAAACTCTATCCTTAACTACTACCGTAAGCTTCTTAAATTCCGTAAGGAAAACGAGGTTGCTATTTACGGTGATTACAAGGAGCACTACAAAAACAGCAAGCAGCTTTTCGTTTACGAAAGAAACCTTGATGGCGTTAAGCTTCTTGTTATATCCTCATTTACAGAGGATGCCGTAGACTTTAAAGCAGCTGCAGGAATCGACGTTACAAAAGGTGAGCTTGTGCTTGGAAACTATCAGGATTCTACAATTAACGGCGACGGCTGCACAACAAAGCATT
>JAZSGB010000090.1:0-71998 GCA_045532505.1 Acutalibacteraceae bacterium
TGTGTATATATCATTTGAGCAATAGGTATTGTACACAAGGCTAAGGCTAACAGGCATAATTTCACTTACTGAGGATGTAAGTGGAAGTGTATACACAAGGTTACCTGTATATTCGTTTACACTTGCAATACCACCTACGCCATTGGAAAAGTTTGAATAACTCCAATAGCTTTCTATACCCTTATTGTTACGGTAGGTAATAGTTATAACCGGTATTTTATCTGTTTGGCTTGTATAATTTTCTGAACGAAAAATTGCCCTTGCAGGTGTTAAGGTTTCATCGTGTGCTTTAACCAATATGCCGTAGTTTGCAAAGGTGCCCTCATACCAACCCTTAACAGCTTTTGTAATATCAAGCTCCTTCCAGCCATACTCACCATTGTTCATAAAGCAATAGTCGATAATTTTATCGTTTATATCGGGCTTTGTGTTCCAGGTTACGCTGTTTTCTGCCCAGGTTGAGGTGATAATATGTGCATCAAGCTGACGCTTTGAGGAGCCACCGTCGAAGCTTGTGGAATGCATATACAAATTAAGATTTGCCTCAACAACCATATCACCCTTATTGAGTGTTGGTAATGTGTTTTTAAACATAGCGTGGCATAAACCGTAGTTTGCCGATTCATCGCCTATGTATATATCCTGCACGCTGCCATAGTTAGTTGACGGTGTATCTGATGCAACAAAGGTTGATGATACACTTGTAGACGTTTGCTTTGTGTATATTACAGGGTCAATAACCACAGGGTACTCTCGGCTATCAGCCTTGAGCCAATCTTTGTCTGCAACGATGCTTACTGTGTATTTACCCTCTGCAAGCTCTTTTACCTCGTATGAAACAGCATAGGAATACACTCCCTGTGCATCGTACATAAAGGGAGCAGGTATGTGGAAGATTTCTTCTTTTTCATTATTGAGTGCAGATATGCTACCGTCTTGATTTTTGCTGAGCACCAAGCCGGCTGCTGTAACAGTAAAAGTAAATTCATTTTTACCTGTTTTGGAGTTGAGTATAATATTTTCCTTAACTCCGTTTGATGTAACAACGTACTCAAGCTCACAGTTTGACTCAAAGTTCTTGTACTTGATTTTATCTTGTGATTTATCTGCATATTTTTGTATTTTATCTGCAGATAGCTTCTTTTCCTCGTACTCTGCCTTTGTAAAAGACTTACGCAAAAGACCACCGTTGTATTCCCAAGAGATTATGTAGCCTTCGTTTTCCAAGGAAAACATATTTTCGGCATTAAAGTCCTTTTTGAATGTGGCTTTAAAGCTGTTTTTAGAGTTTTTGTACTCTTCCTTTTCGCTATCGTAGGAAAGGGTGTTATCAATTTCCTGCCATTTGCCGTTTTCTTCGTAGTGAACAGCGTTACCGTAAATAACTGCTTTACGGGTGCCGTTGCTCATTATGAAGTGCTTTGTGTCTGCTGCTCTTCGGCTTTCATCTTCACCAATAACAACAGGGGCATTGCTTTCTGCTTCTGTTTGTGCAATTTCTTCTTCGTTTACAGAATCTTCGCCTGCAAAAACAATCTCGTCTGCAATGGCGTTTTGCACCTCTGCCGCAACTACAGGCGTTGCTGCAGAAAATGCGCTCATAATCGTCAAAGCAGTTAAAAGTATTGCCAGAAGATTTTTTGCGTTTTTCATAAGTTTCACTCCATTCTGAATTTTTGGGATTTTGAAAAGTGAATCCCCGCCTGTGGTTTTGCCTCAAACAAAAATCACTTTGATTCATTTTCGGCAGGAGTCAAGCTCAAACTTCCCCTTAACTTGGCATCCTACTTATATATGTCGAAAAATCCAAAAAGCAACACAATTTTTTTAAAAATTTTTTTATTTTGTATAGTTACACAAAAACAGTTATTGAAATTCGGCAAAATCACAATATTTAATTTTATATACATTCCCTAATGCACAAACATTCCCTTTTTTTTGCAAAAAACAACGGAGAGCATATTCCTTAGAATACACTCTCCTTAATTGTTTAAGCAATAATTTTAAACCTGCTCGGCGATATCGAGAATAAGCTTTTCTGTCTTTTCCCAACCGAGGCACGGGTCTGTAATTGATTTACCGTAGATGCCGTCGCCAATTTTTTGTGCGCCATCTTCAATATAGCTTTCTATCATAAAGCCTTTTACAAGGCCTCTGATATCATCGTTATGTGCTCTGCTGTACATTACATCCTTTGCAATACGAATCTGCTCAAGGTATTTTTTGCCTGAGTTTGCATGGTTTGTATCAACAATACAAGCAGGGTTTTTAAGGCCTGCTTTAGCATAAGCCTCGCTAAGGTTTGCAAGGTCTTCGTAGTGGTAGTTTGAAATGCAGTGGCCATCTCTGTCCACAAGGCCTCGCATAATAGCGTGAGCGTATGGGTTACCCTCGCTCTCTACCTCCCAGCCTCTGTATATAAACGTGTGGCTGCTTTGTGCTGCTGTAATAGCATTCATCATAATTGATAAATCGCCACTTGTCGGGTTTTTCATACCAACAGGAACATCAAAGCCACTTGAGGTAAGTCTGTGCTCCTGGTTCTCTACTGAACGTGCACCGATTGCAACATATGAAAGCACGTCTGATAAATAACGATAGTTACTTGGGTAAAGCATTTCATCTGCACAGGAGAAGCCGTATTGTGAAAGTGCACACATATGAAGGTCTCTTATAGCAATTATGCCGTGGAGCATATCAGGCTTTTCGTTAGGGTCAGGCTGGTGAAGCATACCCTTGTAGCCGGCACCTGTTGTACGTGGCTTACCTGTGTAAATACGAGGAACAATAACCAATTTATCCTTAACCCTTTCACGTACCTCTGCAAGGCGTGAAATATAATCGAGAACAGGCTCCTTTGAGTCTGCAGAGCAAGGGCCTATTATAAGCAAAAGCTTATCAGATTCGCCTGTAAATACTGCTCTTATTTCGTTATCGTTTTTTGCCTTCTGCTCTGCCATTGCCATTGTTAAAGGAAACTGCTCCTTTATCTCCATTGGAATTGGAAGCTTTCTTTTAAAATTCATACTCATTTTTATTTCCTCCAAGCTTATTTTTTATCAAACAGTGCCCTGCGCTCGGTTGAAAGACGCATCATTTCTCTCATGGACTCAACATCCTCGGTTTCAAGCATCGTTTTAAACTCTATAAATTTATCTATAAAATTATTCATTTGTTCAAGAAGCGCTCTTTTATTCTCTATAAAAAGCTCACTCCACATTAAATCGTTTATTCGGGCAATACGGGTAAGGTCCCTAAAGGAGTCGCCTGTAAACTTTTCCAAATCCTTTTTATCGTTACAGGTCATAAGGGTTATGGCTATACAGTGTGTAAGCTGTGATAAAAAGCCTATCATTTCATCGTGCTCCTCCGGTGAAAGAGTTGTAACGTTTGAAAAGCCCAAAAGTCTGCCAAGCTCAAGGCAGGTATTTATTGCCTCAGACGTATTCTTACGGGTAGGTGTAACAATATAGTTTGCACCTGCGAACATTTTATCGGTACTGTTTTCAACACCCGAAACCTCTCGGCCTGCCATTGGGTGGGCTGCAATAAACTCTACATCATCACGAAGCATGCCCTGTACCTTATAAACAATACTACACTTAACACCTGTTACATCGGTAATAAGCGCTCCACTTTTTAAAAGGTGCTGATTCTTTTCAATCCACTCAACAAAAATATGTGGATACAAGGCAAATATAACTATATCCGCCCCACCGATTAAAGCTTCATCCAGCTCTGTTGAGCCATCATCAATAATATCTTCTTTAAGTGCATAGTCTATTGAGCTTTGATCCTTTGTTATTGCGCTTATGTGAAAACCGAATCTTTTTAAAATTCTTGCATAGCTACCACCTAAAAGACCAAGTCCGACTATTAATATTCTTTTATTTACATTTACTATCACTCTGTTTTCACCTCTGCCCCAAGCTTTTTAATATCCTCAAAAAAGCCCGGATAACTTTTTTTTACAGCCCGGGCATCATCCACTGCGCCGCCATACACAGAAAGTACAACGGATAGCGCCATAACAATACGGTGGTCGTTATGTCCGTTTAAAGCACCGTCTATTCTATTTAGTTGCTGCTTTGGCACCGTTATTGTGTTATCACCAAAAACGAGCCCTCCACCAAGCTTGCAAAGCTCTTGGTGCATTGCTTGACCCCGGTCGCTCTCCTTAATTCGTAAACGGTCTGTACCCACAAGTGTTGCACCGTTTTTAAGGGCTGCAAGGGCTATAAGCACAGGACCAAGGTCAGGGCAATCTGAAATATCTAAAACAGGTGTACCCTTTGATATTTCATCAAAATACTTTTTATATATTTTATCTCCCTGCAGGCTATCTGCTTTAAGGTTGCCTATTTGCACATTTGAGCCAATATAATTAAAGGCATCAAGAAATGCTGCGTTAGAGTAATCCCCCTCTACGCTGCCCGAAAACGAATGTAACAAGCATTTTTTTATTACAATATTAAATTCATTTTCAATTTCAATTTGTGCTCCAAAGGACTGCAGTGCAGATATCGTTAAATTCACATAGGACTTGCTTTCAAACGGTGGAATAACACGAATGGTTGATTCCTCCTGCAAAAAAGTAAGTGCGAAAATAAGGCCTGTAATAAACTGACTGCTTATATCCCCTTTAATTTCGTAGCTGCCACCCTTTAATTGACCACACACAGTTAAGCAATTACCGTTTTTTTGGTACTTAAAGCCATTGTCGCTACACAGCTTTTCGTAAACCTCAAGTGGTCTTTGAAAAAGCCTTTCGCTACCCTGTAAGGTAATTTCTTTGCCCAAGCACAATGCAAGGGGAATAAAAAATCTTAACGTGCTTCCACTTTCTCTGCAATTAAGAAGGCTTTCTGTATTTTGCATAAACCCTTCTGGATTTACAGAAACTCTGTCGCCTTCAATATGTATTTTGGCACCTAATGCCTTAAGACAATCTATTGTAGCAAGTATATCCTCGCTGTAATCAACACCAGATATAACACACTTTTGTTTTGAAAGCGCAGCACCTATAAGATACCTGTGCGCCATACTTTTTGAGGGTGGCGCATTTACATTGCCCTGCAATTTACAAGGCTCAAATATTGCCTTCATATTACTTACCTTCTATCAGATAATCTATTGCTTCAAGGTAGCCATCGGTACCCTTGCCACAAATTGTTTTGCAGCATGCCTCTCGCACGTAGCTTACCTGCCTATATGCTTCACGGGCAGCAACATCGGAAATGTGCACCTCAACTGCAGGTATTGAAACTGCCTTTAAGGCATCCAAAATAGCAATACTTGTGTGTGTATAAGCACCAGGGTTAATAACGATACCGTCATACAAGCCGTAGGCAAACTGAATTGCATCTACAATAGCGCCCTCGTGATTAGACTGAAAGCACCTTACATACACGCCCTTTTCCTTGGCATAATTTTCAATTTTTGCAACAAGAGAATTATAGGTTTCTGTACCGTAAATATCAGGCTCCCTTATGCCAAGCATATTAATATTAGGGCCGTTAATTACAAGAATATCCGTAAAAATCTACCTCGATTCTTTTTAATACATCTTCTACTGTGCCACTACCGTCAACAACTACATCTGCAAGGCCTGTGTATAACGCATAGCGCTCGTTATACCTTTTTTGAAGTGCCTCGGTATTACTTGAAAGTGGTCTGTCAGAGGTTGCACAAAGCTCATTTAACGGCCTGTCTATAAAATACACCCTGCCGTTAGCCTTTAGCGCATTAATATTAGCTTCGTTTAAAACAATGCCACCACCTGTGGCTATTATTTTTTTATTTTGCTTTGATATATCACAGCAAACCGAGCTTTCGATTTTTCTGAAAAAAGCTTCTCCGTCTTCGAAGAAAATTTGTGAAATCGGTCTGCCGTCTGCTTCTACAATTAATTCATCCGTATCAACAAAGTCTTTAGAAAGCTTTGCAGAAAGCTGTTTGCCTATTGTGGTTTTGCCACAGGACGGCATACCGATTAAAACAATATTCATTTTGCTTTTATAAAGCTGTTGGAAAACCTGTTCAATTTTAGTTTCATCTACAGGGGCATCTATAAATTTTTCCACAGCATATGCAGCCTGTGAAACAAGCATATAAAGCCCACCAACTGCTGTTATACCCTTCTTTTTTGCATCTAAAATCAATTGCGATGACAATGGGTTATATACAGCATCAAAAACAGCCTGAACACAAGGTAGCTTATTAAGGTCGATTGCAGCCTCACCTATATTAGGGAACATTCCACAAGGGGTTGTATTAATAACTACCTCTATATCGCTATAAAAATCATACAGCTCCGAGTATGTAATGTAATTTTCACGAGGACTGCGAGAAACCTTTAAAACACCGGCAGCACCCAAGCTTTGTGCTACAACAAAGGCAGTATTTGATGTGCCGCCTGAGCCTAATACAGCAACCTTTTTACCATTTAAAGAAGTGCCACTACGTTCAATTAAGCTTTTAAGACCGTAAAAATCCGTATTATAGCCGTAAAGCTTACCATTTTTGTTAACGATAGTGTTAACTGCATTTATGCTCTTTGCTTCCTCTGAAATAAAATCTAAAAAAGGCATTACTGTAAGCTTATAAGGAATGGTAACATTTATTGCCTTAAAGCTTTTGCTTTTTAAAAATGGCTCAACCTCTTGTGGGGTAAGCTCCTTTAACTCATATTGGTAATCTGCCAATGCGTTGTGAATTTCTTTAGAAAAGCTATGACCAAGGTGTTCGCCTATGCAACCGTATTCCATATTAAGCACCCAACCAATCCGTACCAAACTTTTGTGAAAGCAAATCGCATAGGCAAATAGCAGTTACGCTATCCACAACTATTCTTGCTCTGTGAACAATGCAAGGGTCGTGGCGACCACTTACGCAAAGAGTTGTGTTTTCATTATTCAAGAAATCAATCGTTGACTGCTCCTTTGATATTGACGGTGTAGGCTTAACAGCACAGGAAAACACAACAGGCATACCGTTTGAAATACCACCGTTTATACCACCGTTGTTATTTGTTTTTGTTGTTACGATACCATTATCAATACAAAAGCTATCGTTCATTTGAGAGCCCTTCATATCAGCACAATCAAACCCTACACCAAATTGCACACCCTTTACTGCAGGAATAGAGAAAAGTGCGTGAGAAAGTACACTTTCAACAGAATCGAACCAAGGCTCACCAACACCTGCAGGAATGCCTGTAACTGCTGTTTCAAGCACACCACCTACGCTATCTCCCTCTTTAGCAGCTGCTTCAATAGCTTCTATCATCTGCTCGCCTTTTTCGTTATCGAGCACAGGGAACTGCTCGTTTATTAGTGTTTTATAATTTTCTGCATAATTATCAAAGGCTGCATCCTCTACACCTGCACATTTTTTAATGTGTGTGCAAATAAATATCCCTTTACGGGCAAGTGCGCAAAGGCATATTGCGCCTGCTGCAACAAGTGCTGCAGTTATTCTTCCACTAAAGTGCCCACCACCACGGTAATCCTCACAGCCATTGTATTTTACAAACGCTGTATAATCTGCGTGGCCCGGACGAGCCTTGCCGTAGCTTTTTGAATAATCCTTTGATGCTGTATTAGAGTTAGGTATAACAACACAAATAGCTGTGCCTGTTGTTTTACCGTTATACACACCACTTAAAAATTTAAAGTCATCTGTCTCTCTGCGTGGGGTGGAGATTTTGCCGTACGGCCTTCTTAAATCAAGACAATGAGCTATAAAGACATCATCAACTTCTATACCTGCAGGCAAGCCATCTATAACCGCACCAATTGCTTCGCCGTGACTTTCACCAAACAATGTAACGCTTACATTGTTACCGAAGGTGTTTTTCATTTAATATGCCTCCTTTATAATCTCATCCATTTGAGAAAAGCTTAAATACCTGAATTCAAAGCTTCCTATTTTTTCAACGAATACTGCATTTATTCCTGATAAATCTGCCTTTTTATCGTGAAAAATTGCAGGTAGTAAATCTAAATTGTTTATTTTTAGCTCTGTAGGGAGCTGATATTTTGAAAGAACGGTTATTAATCTCTCTTTTTCGGCAGAGCTGCAAAACGGCAACATACCTAAGGCAACACACTCACCGTGAAGTAGCTCATGCATACCTGTAGCAGACTCTATTGCGTGGCCTACTGTATGGCCGAAATTAAGCACTCGGCGAAGCCCCTGCTCTTTTTCATCCTCCTGCACTACTGCTCGTTTTATTTCAAGTGAAAGCTCAATGACCTTGTCTATATTTTCGTAAGCACTTTCCTTTTCTAAAAGCTCAAAAAGCTGTGCATCTGAGGTAGCGGCCATTTTAATACATTCAGCAAGGCCGTTATTAAACTGACGGGTGCTCAAGGTACCAAGCGTATTAGGGTCAATAACAACAAGCTTAGGCTGATGAAATGCACCTACTGTATTTTTGTAGCCACCAAAATCTATAGCAGTTTTGCCACCTATAGAGGAATCCACCTGCGACAAAAGTGTGGTAGGTACATTTACAAAATCTATGCCCCTCATATATGTAGCTGCAACAAAGCCTGAAAGGTCTCCTACTACGCCACCACCAACTGCAACAACGCAATCACCTCTTGAAAACTCCTCTTGGTGCAATACTAAAAGAAGGTCTTTATACATCTCGAAGTTTTTGCTTTTTTCACCCTGTGGTATAACCTTCAAAACAGGGCTTTTAAACTGTGCTGCTACTGCTTGAGCGTACTCTGCAGGTACACCGTCATCTGTAACTATAAGAGCTTTTTTGTTTGTATTGTAATGCTCGGCAATATGGTTTATTGAACCACGGCTCAAAACAATACTGTAGCTGCCTGTTTGTGTTTTTACATCAAGTATCATTGATATCTACTTCCTTAAATATGTTTACCCTCTGAATATTTACCCACTAACCTGACATTTGTGCAGACCTGTGATAATTCCTCTACCATCTGCTTTTCGGTTTCATCTGTAAGATGGCCCTCACCTTCAAGGAAGAAATAGTAATTCCATATAACATCCTTAGATGGTCTGCTTTTTAACGCTTTAAGATTATATCCGAACTCGCCAAAAACGGAAATTGCCTTACCGAGAGAGCCTGCTTCATCACGAACGGTAAACAAAACAATAAAGTTGTTTTGGTCTGCAGAGTTATCTCGGGGAACCCTTGAAAACACTGCAAAACGAGTTGTGTTAAGGCTATCCTGATTAATTTTTCTGTCAATAAGCTTTAAGCCGTATTCATTACCCGATTCAAGGCTGCATACAACGCCCAAGGCTTCATCGTTAGCTTCAGCAACAAGCTTTGCAGCAACAGCAGTATTAACTGCCTCTTTTGTTTCATAGCCTCTTTCCTCTATATACTCAGCACACTGGCCCAAAGCCTGAGGATGGCTTATAACAGTTTTAATTGTTTTGGCATCTGCACCCTGAACACCGAAAAGGTGCTGTTCAATAGACATATCGTACACGCCGTTAATATATAATGAGCCGAAATACGTTAAATCCATAACCCTGGCAACGTCGCCCTCGTAGCTGTTTTCAATGGGAAGCACGGCTATTTCGCATTCACCTGCTTCAACTGCTTTATAGGCTGCTTTAAAATCGCTATAAGCAACTGCTGTTGCATCAGGAAAAATTCTTTTGACGGCTATTTCTGCAAAGGCGCCCTTTACACCGGAAAAAGCCACACGCATTCCGTCATTGAGCTTGCGCTGATAATTTTTAGAAATTCGCATTATATTCTTTTGAAAATTAATATAATATGACCTTATTTCCTCATCGGAAATCAACTGACTGTTTCTCTCTAAAAGCTGTGATTCACGCACACGGTCTTCTATAGGAAGTCCGTTAATTTTTTTATACCACGCAACTGTTTCGGAGGCTCTCATTCGCTCCTCAAATAAAGCTGCTATTTTTTCGTCTATTTCGCTGATTGTTTTTCTTGCAGCTTGAAATTTTAAATCATTATCATTCATTTTTATAATCCTCATAAAGTGCCTTAAAGGCAGGTATTGAGCGCTCAATTAAATCAGTATCTACACAATAAGAAATTCTTACAAAGCCATCTACACCGAAGCTGTCGCTCGGAACAATAAGAAGGTCAAATTTCTTTGCTCTTTCATAAAATGAATTTGCATCTTCTTCAAGAGCTTTAACAAACATATAGAATGCACCGTCCGGCTTAATAACTGTGTAGCCTATATTCGTAAGTGCTTCGTAAAGTATATTTCTGTTTTTTTCGTAAACAGAAACATCTGCCGTATCATCAAGGCACTCCGAAATAACATACTGCATAAGGCTTGGTGCGCATACATAGCCTAAGGCTCTGCCTGCACCACAAACAGCAGCAAAAACATCATCTGCCTGCTTCATAGTTGGTGAAACGAAGATATAGCCTATACGCTCACCCGGAAGTGAAAGCGCCTTGCTGTATGAATAGCAAACAAAAGAATTATTGTATACAGAAGGAATATACGCTACCTTTTCGCCTGTAAAAACGAGCTCTCTGTACGGCTCATCGGAAATAAGGAAAATTTCTTTATCAAATTCCTTTTGCTTATCTTCAAGGAGCTTTGCAAGTCTTAAAACATCTGCCTCCGGTACAATAACACCTGATGGATTATTAGGAGAGTTAATAATAACTGCTTTTGTGTTTTTGGTGATTGCCTTTTCAAGAGCATCAAAGTCTATTTGTAAATCTTCTTTTTTACAGCTCACAACAACAAGCTTTGCACCTGTTTGTTCAACAAAAACCCTATATTCAGGGAAGAATGGTGCAAATGCAATAACCTCATCGCCCTCTTCAACAATTGCATTAAGTGTAATTGTAAGTGATGCTGCTGCACCACAGGTCATATAAACAAGGCTTGGTCTTGCTTCAACGCTGTATTTATTTTTGATATACTCTGCAATTTTTGTTCTTACGCCCATATCACCGGGGCCTGAGGTATAACCGTGAAGCTTTTCGGCAGGAGTTTCATCCATAAGCCTTTTCATTATATCTGTTACCTTTTGCGGAGCAGGTACACTTGGATTACCTAAGCTGAAATCAAACACGTTTTCTGCACCTATTTCAGCCTTTCTTTTTAATCCGTACTCAAAAATTTCTCTGATAACAGAGCTTTTTTTGCCAAGTTCAAGCATTTTTTGTGAAATCATAATATATCTCCTTAACCGTTGTTTATTAAATAAAAAAGCCCGCAACCCGTACACTTAAAAAAGCATATCAGAATGCGGACTGGCTATATACTCTCGTTTTGCAATTACTTGCAAAAGTTTAAAGCACACAGACAATCCATACTATAATAATAAAATCGTGAATAAAACTTTTTCATTGCCTGTGCGACCTTTCATAAAATTTAATATTGACATTTTACTCCTGCAAAAGTTTTTTGTCAATAATAAATTTTATTTATTTTCATATTTTTCAACAATTTCTGCAAAGCCATAAATAAGTGCTGAAATAAATCTTGCGATTAAAAGCAATATTACAAAAAGTGTTATTAAAGGAAGAGCAAGTAACCCAAGCATTGCTGTTCCGATTTCTGCAAGCAAGAATACTGCAACAACACCAATAATTGAAACCGAAATAAAGGCATTGACAATAAACATTATTATTGAAAACCTCTTAAGTGATGCAGCGCAGCATTTAAAAAACTTAAATTCGCCACCCTTTTCGCCTTTTTTATTTTCGGCAGTTTCCTCTGCAGAGGGATTGTTCTCAAAAATCTCTTCGTTTTTTACATTGTTTTCCATAATTATTCTCCTTGATATATATTAATACCAATCATCGTAGATGCTGCCCGGTGCAAGCTGAACACCTTCGCCTGAATTGTTGCTTGCATTAGGCTTTGTTGTTGCCGAAGCAGTTGTTTTAGGTGGTTTTGTACTTTGAGAAGATGAGCTTGATGAGTTACCTGAGCCTGATGGCTTTGCAGGTGCTTTAGTAGTATCTGCTTTATCGCTCTTGTCTGCAGTTGTTGTTTTATCTGCAAGAGCACCCATATCAACAGTTGCATCCTCAATGGAAACACCCTCAGTTGTTGGGGTTGTAGTAGATGTAGTAGTTGTATCGTTATCTTTATTGTCGCCACAAGCTGTAAAGAGCACAACAATAAGTGATAAGCAAAGCACTACCATTGCAATAGAAATTATTTTTTTCATAATTAAACCTCCGAATTAAAATATAACGCCATTGGCATTTAATTCTTTTTCTAAGCCGATAACATCCTTTGTATCGAAAATAAAGCCCTTCATTCCGTACGCCTTGGCACCCTCAATATTAACAGGCATATCGTCAATAAAGAAGCACTCCTCCGGCTTAAGGGAAAACTTTTTGCAAAAAGCCTCGTATATTTCACGCTGTGGCTTCAACATCTTATATAATGCTGATATAAAGTAGCCATCGAGCATACAAAGTGCAGGATAATTTTGATAAACATCAAAAAACCTTGGTGTAGCATTTGATAAAAGGTAAACCTTGTAGCCCGCCTTTTTTAAACGAAGAATAAAATCCTCCATATATGTAATTGGTGGCATATACGGGTAAAAGTTATTTATCATCTGTGCCATAAGAGGCCTTGTTTCTTCAGGCAGCTGAGGCAAAAGCCATGGTATAACCTCTTCTGCACGGCGAACGCCTGCATCCATATCGCGCCACGCCCGGCTATTGAAAACTTTTTCAAGCAGAAGCTGTTGATGCTCAGGCTTGAAGTGCTCTGAAAGAGTGCGTTTAAGGTCAAGGTCGATTAAAACGCCACCCATATCAAATACTATGTTCTTAACCAAAATTAATCACCTTTATAATTATACTATATTGTTAAAAAATTTCAATATAAAGTGAATATTTTTTTGATTTGCACCTTTAAATATTAAAAAACATATGATATACTAAAACCAAATTCTAACGTAGGTGGTCAATTATGGAAATTAAAGTATTAAAAACAGCCGAAGAAATCGGCGTTGCAGTGGCAGAAATTTTCACTAACGAAGTAAATAACAACCCAAATTGTGTTTTGGGTCTTGCAACAGGAGCATCTCCTATACCTACATACCAAAACATAATTTCAACATTTAAAAAAGGTGGCATTTCTTTCAAAGGTGTAAAAACATACAACCTTGACGAATACTGCAACTTACCTAAGTCCGACAAAAACAGCTACTACACATTTATGCACGAGCAGCTTTTTAACGGCCTTGATATTCTTGAAGAAAATGTTCATTTCCTTGACGGTAATGCTGCTGACTGCGAAGCAGAATGCCAAAGATACGACAATGAAATCAATGCTGCAGGTGGTATTGATATACAGCTTTTAGGCATCGGCAACAATGCTCACATCGGTTTTAATGAGCCTGCAGATGAATTTACTACAGGATCCTTCAAGGTTCAGTTAACAGAGAGCACAATTAACGCCAACAAAATTTATTTTGATGAAAATCCAATGCCGACACATGCTCTTACAATGGGCATTAAGCAGATTATGTCTGCAAAGAAAATTGTACTTATTGCTACAGGCCCTAAAAAGGCTGAGGCTGTTAAAAATATGGTTGAAGGCGCTGTTACACCACAAGTACCTGCATCTATCCTTCAACAGCACAATGATGTTATCATCTTCCTTGATGAAGCTGCAGCATCTCTTTTAAAATAAAGCACACATAAAAATAAGCCTCTGCAATGCAGGGGCTTATTTTATTTGAAAAATTAAATTTTTGTTTGCATCTATATAGATGTACGGCTCATCAATTATAGAATCAAAATAAGCCTCACCTGTTTTTTTATTAAGCTTAAGCTCTAAAACAACACCGTTTGAATTAAAAAAATCAAATAACTTCACAGCTAAAAAATCATCAGGTAGTTTTTCTGTTTCATAAACTTTTTTAAGCTCTGCGTGAGTAATTGTACAGGTTAATGAATCGACTGTAAACCCGACTGCTGTTTCACTTTCTTTGTTACAGGTGTTAAGGGTTAGCACATTACCGTTAAAGCACAAATCACATTTATACTCAACCCCATTATATACCATAAGCGCAGGTGTTGCTTTTGAAAAGTCAACCGTTAAAACATTACTGCTCCCCTTTGTGCCACAGGATGAAAATCCAAAAAGGAGAGCAGTAATTATTAATATAGAAAAAAACCTTTTAATCCGTACCACTCTCTTCGATTGTTTTGAAAACCTTGCCGAGTACATCGGCGCAATCTGTAGGTAGTATAGAATATTCAGACATTTCAGCTTTTAGAACATCGGCACACATTCCGTGAACGAAAGCACCAAGCACACCTGCCTTAAAAACATCACCTTTAAGGTTAGGTGTAAGTCCTGCAACAATTCCGGAAAGTAAATCCCCGGAGCCACCTTTAGCAAGACCCGAATTACCTGTTTTGTTAATGTAAACCTGATCACCGGTGCTGCTACATAAAACAGTTTCGTGCCCTTTAAGAAGTACATTCACACCGTTTTCTTTAGCAAAACGAACAGCGCAACCAACTCTGTCTGCTTGTACCTGCTCAACACTGCAACCAATAAGACGCGCCATTTCACCGGGGTGTGGTGTAATAATAATGTTTGCTTTATTTTTCTTTAAAAGTGCAGTACAGCTAACAAGATTATTAAGTGCATCGGCATCTAAAACAAGTGGTTTTTCGAAAGACAGCAACGTAGTTGTAATTAAGCTTTGTGCATAGCCTACACCGATGCCACAACCAAGCATTATTACATCGGCTTGCTGAGCAGCTTCTAAAATATTTGAAACAGCTAAATGACTAATATAGCCATTTTCATCTGATTCAAGAGGTAAAAAGAGATTTTCGGTTAGTGTGGATGTAAGTGATGTATATAAAACATCAGGGAAAGCAAGTGTTACAAGACCTGCGCCACTCCTTAAAGCGCCCTTTGTTGCCAACGAGCAACAGCCAACCATTCTTTTACTACCACAAATCAGCAGTACTTTACCAAATGTACCTTTGTTACCGTCAGGAGTGCGTTTAGGCAGGAGCTGTGCAGCGCTTTTGATATTTAGTGTTACCGGATTCATACAACCACCTCTTGTGATTATATTACCACAAAGCAACTAATTAAGCAACAAGCACATCCTCACAGGATTTTTTGCTCACATCTCTTTCTGCAAGTCTTGAAAGAATTTCACTATATTCGCTATCAAGATTCTTTGAAAAACCCGAAGCAGAATTATCTGTTTTTTGTGTTTTTATGTTTTTAAGAGTAACATAAACACCCTTAAAGAAGTATTTAACATTTTTTGCAAACTGTCTTTCAAGCTGAGCAATTTTCTTTTCGTGGATTATAAGTAAGCAACCGATTCCTACAAGAACGATATGGAATAAAAATTTTGCTAATGTTAAACTTGTCATAAAATCTACCTCCGAACAAATACGAACATTTGTTTTCGTGATTTAATTATATCACCTTTTCGCCCAAAGTCAATACGAATGTTCGATATTTTTTCTGTTTTTAGTCCTTTTTTCGGTACTTTATAAACAATTTTTGTTGTTTTTAGCGTTTTCACAGTTATTTTTTATCAAAAAATGTTCGGTTCAATCGAACAAAAACAGCGATTTTTCGAACATATCTTCGACCCTAACGAACAAAAACTCCTGCTAAAAATCTTAATCGAACAAAAAATTTAAAATATCTATTTATATTTTTATAATAATGTAGTATAATTAATTGATTATAACTAAATTTACTTTTAATATTATCTCAAGGAGAAAAGCCATGTTTGTAGATAAAGCGAAAATTCTTATTATCGCAGGCAACGGTGGTAATGGCGCCGTTGCTTTCCACAGAGAAAAATACATCAACGCAGGTGGCCCTGACGGTGGTGATGGTGGCAGAGGCGGAAACGTAGTTTTTCAGGTTGATGATAACCTCTCTACCCTTTCCGACTTCCGTTACAAAAGAAAATATAAAGCTCCAAACGGCGAAAACGGCAGAGGTAGCCACTGCAATGGTAAACGAGGTGAAGACCTTATAATTAAGGTTCCGCGTGGTACAGTTATAAAAGAGGTTGAAACAGGCTATGTAATGGCTGATATGAGTGTTGAAGAAACATTTATTGCAGCTAAGGGTGGCAAGGGTGGCTGGGGTAACTCCCACTTCAAAACCCCAACAAGGCAGGTACCTCGCTTTGCAAAGGATGGCGCTCCCGGCGAAAAATGGGAGGTTACACTTGAATTAAAGCTACTTGCCGATGTTGGACTTATAGGTTTCCCTAATGTTGGTAAATCCACATTAATTTCTGTTGTAAGTGAAGCAAAGCCCATTATTGCAGACTACCATTTCACCACATTAATACCTGTACCCGGTGTTGTAAGGATGGGACCTGAAAGCAGCTTTGTTATGGCAGATATCCCCGGTATTATTGAGGGAGCAAGTAATGGTGTGGGCTTAGGCCACGAATTTTTAAGACACATTGAAAGATGCAGACTGCTTGTTCACGTTGTGGATGTGGCAGGCTCCGAGGGAAGAGACCCTATAGAGGATTTTGAAGCAATTAACGGTGAGCTTCTAAAATATAACGAGGAGCTTGCAAACTACCCTCAAATAGTTGCGGGTAATAAAATTGACCTGGCAACGGACGAGCAGCGTGCTGCCTTTGAGAAATATATACGCAACAAAGGCTTAGATTATTACGAAATTATTGCTCCTATTGCCGAGGGCACAACCGAGCTTGTAAATGCAATTGCAGCACAGCTTGCAAAGCTGCCACCTGTAAAGATATATGAAAAGCAGGAAATCACCCCTAAGGAAATTCTCAGAAGCGCAAAACAAGACTTTACAATTCGTGTAGAGGGAGACATTTATATTGTTGAGGCAGAGTGGCTTGCTAAAATACTTTATAAAACTGACCTTAACGACTACTCCTCCCTTCAATATTTCCAAAACATTCTTGTTTCAAGCGGTATAATAGCTGCCCTTGTTGAAAAAGGTATCACCGAGGGTGATACTGTAAGTATTTATGATTTGGAGTTTGAATATGTCCCATAATGATATTTTAGGAGATTTAATAACTCCTTTAACAGAGCCACAGGCTCGAATGTACAGCCCCTTGACCCTTGCTTTTTTAGGTGATGCTGTATACAGCTTACTTGTAAGAAGCATGCTTACTGTAGAGTCAAACAAGCCTACAGGCAAGCTACATAAGGATTCTATAAAGTATGTAAATGCTGCTTTTCAGGCACAAATGATAAAAGAGCTTATGGATGACCTTACCGAAAACGAAATCGCTGTTTTTAAAAGAGGCAGAAATGCACATTCTGCCCACTCACCAAAAAACCAAAGCGATGCTGATTACAGATACGCTACAGGCTTTGAGACGCTTTACGGCTATTTATACCTATGTGGCAACACCCAAAGGATTAAAGAGCTGTTTGAAAAAAGCACCTTAAAGGCTTACAAAGAAAACCAAGAAACCAATTAAGAGATATTTTTGAAAGGAAAAACACAAATGTCCCTTGTAAAGAAAGAACATATCAGAAACTTTTCTATAATTGCACATATTGACCACGGCAAATCTACTCTTGCAGACCGTCTTCTGGAAATCACAAACTCTGTTGCTCAAAGAGAGATGGAAGCACAGATTCTTGATGATATGGACCTGGAAAGAGAGCGTGGAATCACAATTAAGGCACACGCTGTTAAGCTTGACTATACTGCAAAGGATGGCAACATCTACCAGCTCAATTTAATTGACACCCCGGGCCACGTGGACTTTAACTACGAGGTATCGCGCTCCCTTGCTGCATGTGAGGGCGCAGTGCTTATTGTTGATGCTTCACAGGGCATTGAGGCGCAAACACTTGCCAACACATACCTTGCCCTTGACCACAACCTTGAGTTAGTGCCTGTTATTAATAAAATAGACCTCCCCTCTGCCGACCCCGAAAGAGTATCTGCAGATGTTGAGGATATTATCGGTATACCCTGCCAGGATGCACCCCGTGTATCTGCAAAAACAGGGCAGAACGTTGAACAGGTTTTAGAGCAGATTGTTCAGCTCATACCTGCCCCTGAGGGTGATGATGACGCTCCCTTCAGAGCTTTGATATTTGACTCTGTCTACGATAACTACAAGGGTGTTATTGTTTACGTACGAGTTAAAGACGGTACTATAAAAATCGGCGATACAATGCGAATGATGGCAACAGGTGCCGAATTTACCGTTGTTGAGGTGGGTACACTTAAGGCTACAGGCCTTAACCCAACAGGAATGCTGCGTTCAGGTGAGGTTGGCTATATTACAGGCTCAATCAAAACTGTACGTGATGCCGTTGTTGGTGATACAGTTACCCTTGCACAAAACCCTGCAAAGGAAGCACTACCCGGCTACAGAAAGGCTACACCTATGGTGTACTGTGGTATATACCCTGCAGACGGTGCTGATTACGAAAATCTTCACGAGGCACTTGAAAAGCTACAGCTTAACGATGCTGCGCTTACCTACGAGCCCGAAACCTCGGGTGCTTTAGGCTTTGGCTTCCGTTGTGGCTTCCTTGGTCTTTTACACCTTGAAATTATACAGGAGCGCCTTGAAAGAGAATACGACCTTGACCTTGTTACAACAGTGCCAAGTGTTATTTATAAAATACACCTTACAAATGGTGAGGTTGTGGAAATTGATAACCCCACACACTACCCTGACCCTGCAGAAATTGATTTTTGTGAGGAGCCTGTTGCTGATGCGCACATTTTTGTACCTACAGAGTATGTTGGCTCAGTTATGGAGCTTTGTCAGGAAAGACGTGGCACCTTTAAAAATATGGATTACATTACAGGCGACCGTGTTGAAATTAAATACGATTTGCCACTTAATGAAATAATTTACGACTTTTTTGATGCGCTTAAATCCCGAACAAGAGGTTACGCCTCACTCGACTATGAAATATCCGACTACAGGCGTTCAAACCTTGTTAAATTAGATGTTCTTCTTAACGGAGATATTGTTGACGCCCTCTCCTTTATAGTACACTCAGATAAAGCTTACGGCAGAGCAAGAAAGATTGCCGAAAAGCTTAAGGATAACATTCCCAGACAGATGTTTGAAATACCTATTCAGATGGCAATCGGCGGCAAGGTTATTGCAAGAGAAACCGTTATGGCAATGCGCAAGGCTGTTCTTGCAAAATGCTACGGTGGTGATATTACCCGTAAGAAAAAGCTTCTTGAAAAACAGAAGGAAGGTAAAAAGCGTATGCGCTCATTTGGTACTGTTGAGGTGCCACAGGAGGCGTTTATGGCTATACTTAAGCTTGATGACGAGTAAGGTGATTTTGTGATAGATAAAGATATGTTTTTTGATGTTTACCATCAAAAAGATAATACTCACATTTTTTCATACAGAAGTAAGCTGATGGTATATGAAGAGACACTTGCTGACGGTGCTCTTGTAAGCTCAGGCTGCAATACAGCAGGCTACCCTCTTAATGTACTTAGAAGTTTCCCTTCCCGCATTAACAGAAAAAAGTTTACAGAGCCCTTTGCCTTTAACCTTGAAATTGACGGACAAAGCATTGATTTTGGCCTGGTATTCATTGACTATAAAGAAGATAAAACAGAGCTCTCACTCCATAGCACACTAACATTAAAAAGCACAATAAAGCCTGTTTTAATAAGGGTGCACACACTTTTAGACGGCACACAGATGTACAGCCGTTGGTTGGAAATTGAAAACCTTTCCGATTCACCTTTAAAATTAAGCAGACTTTCCGTTTTAAGTGGTGGTATAGAGTCCTTGGATGATAACATTCTTGAAAATGCCGAGAGCATTGACGAAATATACTCCTTAGGCTATTTTTCGAACGATGCTTGGGGAAATGAGGGTCAATTCAAATGGAAAAAGCTTGAGCCCGGCTGCAAGGCAATAGATGGTCGCTTTGGTACAGACCGATTCCGTCATCCCCTTTTATTTATAAAAAACAACCTAAACGGTCAAATATGGTTTACGCAAATAGGCTATAGTGGTGGCTACAAATTCTCGGTAAACCTGCACGCAAGAGAGGATAAAAGCTTTGCTCACCTTTCCTTTAAGGCAGAAATCACAGGCCACAACCCTATATATATTATTGGTAAAAACGAAACCTTTACATCACCCGTTGTACATATGGGCGTTGTGCAGGGTGATTTAGATGATGCTGTAAACGAAATGCACCACCACATAAGACGCTCTGTTTTAAACACACCCGAAGCAGACGGCAGCGAAGCCCTTATAAACTGTGGAATGGGTGCAGAGCACCATATGAGTGTTGAAGAAACAAAGGCGTTTATAGACCAGTTTGCATTGATGGGTGGAGAAATATTTACTATAGATGCCGGCTGGATCTGCCCACCGGGCAAGCAAACAGAGTGGGGCGCATTTAACGGCTTGAATGTGCCAAATAAGGAGCGCTACCCTAACGGCTTGAAGGAGCTGTGCGACTACGCTCACGAAAAAGGCTTAAAATTCGGCTTATGGGTTGATATCGAAAGCATAGGAGAGGCCTGCCCACTTAATGAACAGCACCCCGAATGGAGAAGTGTTAACGTATTTGGTGAGCGCACAGGAAAATTCCTTGATATGTCTATACCCGAGGTTGCTCTTTGGGCAGAAAACGAGCTTGCAAGAATTATAGAGGAATACGAGCTTGACCTTTTAAGAGTTGACCACAATGTAGATTTTACAGAATATTTTGGCATGCGTGATACAGGCTACGGAATACCGGAATGTGTTTGCCTTAAGCACAACGAAGCTGTATATAAAATGTATGAACGTTTGAAAAAGCGTTTTCCGAGGGTTATTTTTGAAAACTGTGCAGGTGGTGGCGGCAGAACCGACCTTGGTATGATGAAAAGCTTTAACCACACCTGGGTTTCCGACTGGCAAAAAATGCCACGCTCCGTTGCAATAACAAACGGAATGACAATGGCTTTACCACCTGAAAGGGTTGACAGGCTTTTTGCAGGTATGGGCTGCCATACGGTAGGCGCTTTTGATGCACACTTAAGAAACACTATGCTGGGCCATATTTCCCTTAATGTTGTAGCACCCGAGGATGCTGTACTAAACCCTGTACAAATTGATTTTATAAAGCACTCTACAGATATTTACAAAAGCTTTATAAGACCGATTTTAAGCACCTGCAAAACATACCACCACACACCTGATTTAACAGATATGGAATATTCAATTCTTGAAATATCTGCACAGGATTCAACAAGTGGTGCTATAACTGTTATAGGCTTATGCAATAAGCAGAAAGGTGCAGTAACAGTAGTGCCAAAGGGAATTGATTTATCAGCCAAATACAAAATCACCCTTGATAATAGTGGCTATTGCTACGAGGCTACAGGCGCACAGCTTGTGAATGATGGCATTACGGTTAATATCAACGCCCTATCCTCCGAGCTTGTGTTATATGAGAAAATATACTGCTAATTCAAAAGAAATCTCCCATTCACAATGACAGGGTTAATTTTATTATTTTGGCAACTAATTAATATCTTGCTTTAGTGTTTCTTCTCCTATTCTGCGCACCGTAACATTTACTGTAACAGAGGTTTGGCTTGTGTTAAAAGCATTTTTCCAATCATTTTTATATTTATTGTAAAGCCTTGTGTTTTCAAGCTCTAAAACTCTGCAATAGCCTACGCCATCCCCTATTTTTTGTACCTGTAGCTCGTTCAGGGCGCTCTCTATGCTTTGGGCAACAGAAAATTTTACTGCTTTTTTTATATTATACATTATGGTTTTATCTGCTTGCTTGCGCAAAACGGAACCCACTTCATCTAAATCGCAGGAAATATCTACGGTTAAGTGAAAATGGAGCTTACCATTTTCTTCGTAGACGTTGTATTTAGTTTTGCTTTTGTTTATATAAACAGTTACCTCTTCGCCATTCGGCAGCCTTTGTGTTAAAAAGCCTTTTTTCGCTTTATTTGTTAAAAACGGTATACCCTTTGCAGCAGTTTTATCTAAATATGCACACACTCTGCCGTTTTCATCATACAGCGCACAGCCATTAAGCTGGTAATCTTCATTTTCGCCGTTCTTTTTCACCTCAACTGCAGGTACACAAAGAACGGTGTTTTTATTGCTTAAGGCATTTACTGCATCTATTACCCTTACACGTGGTATAAGGGATTGCTCATAGCTTTCCTCTAAAAGGTTTTCTAATATTTCGCTTTTTACGGTATCCTGCAAAAGCTTTGCCCTTATTAAAGACTCTGCCTTTGTGCCCTTTGCAATACACAAAAGCTGTGATGCTCGTGAATCGTAATTTCTTACAAAAAATTCCAGCACGTCGGATATTGTTTTTTCGTTAAGGTTTTCATTTATAACTATAACCCTGTTGTGGGCAAAAAGTGGCAGATTACCACTTTTTGAGGTAAGCATTCGCAAGGCCTCTGAAACTGTTTTACCCCTTGCCGAATAAAGCTTTGTTTTATTTTCGCTTGATGAGTTTCCATTTGGTGAGCCACTTTGCTCGTTATTTAAAATCTCTACGGTAACAAGAAAGGTACCGTTTTCATAATCAACGCCTATACCCTGTATTATCATTAAATCGGCAAGCTCGGTGCCTGCCTTCCGGCAGGAGCAAAGCTGAGTAAAAAACAAGCAAACAAGCAGTATGCTAAAGACCTTCATCCACCTTTTCACAAGGCCTCACCCTCCTTACATAAATCGCTAAAGACACAGGCAATATAACAGCAACCACAACAAACAAAACAATTGTTAACAGGTTACTTGATAAAAACGAAAAGTGCTCTATGTTACGAGAAATTATAACAGAAAACAGCGTTGCAAGCACAAAACAAACGGCTGTTACAACCCTTTGCGATGCACCCTTAAATGCATAGCTTACGGCATTTGCAGCTATTAAAAAATAGAGTGCTAATTTTTCTACAGCACAGATTATCCACACACCTGTTTCAAGGGCATCTATCCTTTCTAAAAGTCCGAATGAGGCAAGGCTTACTGCTGTATACGTTGGAAAAAGCTGTGTATCTGCAAAAACTCCCAAGGAGCCTACAACAAATAAAAATATTACCGAAAAACTAACTGCGCTCAACACCGACCAGCCTATAAACGTCTTTTTTATATTACCGTTTATGTGTGGCAAAAAGAAGGTTATTGCCCCTATTTCCAGAGCCTGTGCTGAAAATATAAGGCCATCCTCGGCAAAGCTCTTTACCCCGTTTTGAAAAATCGGAGTAAAATTTAAAATATCTATTTCTTCTCGCAGAGAAATCATTACAACTACCGTTGCACCTCCTACAAGCACCAAAAATATAAGCGCCGACCTTGAAAGTGCACCTAAGCCCGAAAGAGATAAAAGAGCGCACACAAAAATTATTGCGACTAAAAAGATGAACATATCTGCATTAGGAAAAACCTCACTGCTGACAAACAAATCAAAACGAGCAATGGTTTTTACAATGCTTATAAAATAAACAACTGCATATATAATTGCCACCAGCTTCAAAAAGGCTGATTTTTTTATATACTGTCTGTTAAGCTTCAACTCCTTGTGCCTTTTATAAATCAAAAGTATGGGTACACCAACAACAAGGGCAACCACCATAAATACAAAGGGTCTTAAAAGAGTATCTGTTTGAGAGAGCTTTATATTGGGTGAGGAAAGGTACATAAAAACCGTACTCAAAAGTGAAATATACAGTAAAGAAAAAAATTGCTTTGCTGTAACCTGATTTTTTACCATACGCTTACCTCCTGCCCCTTTGACCTACCGAGAGCTTATTTATACTGAAAATATTTTTACCCAATTTTTTGTGGGAGGCTCTGAAAATAAAATCTCTCATAAATGCCTTTTCAAACGGTGTAAGGGGTGCTAAAAACGGAACACCGTAATCTGTAATAGATGCAAGGTTTATAACAAGTGCTGCTGCGCCAATAACTATGCCGTAAAGCCCGCTAAATCCTCCCACAAGTATAAAGGCAATTCGCAAAATAGAAATAGGCTGATACAAATCGGAGCACACAAGTGAGCAAATAGCCGTTATGGCAACAATTATAAGCATTGGTGCGCCTATAAGGCCTGCTGTTACGGCTGCATCACCTATAACTAAAGCTCCTACAATGCTTACTGCATGGCCTATGGATTTTGGCATACGCAAGCCTGCCTCACGAACAGTTTCGTATATAAAGTGGATTACAATAGCCTCCACCGTTAGTGTAAACAATGTGTTACTTTCCATAAGCACAATATTATAAAGCATATCATCAGGAAGCATTTCCTGATGGAAAAGACCTATGGAAACAAACACACCGGGTAAAAATATACCAATTAAAAATGCAAAGAGTCTGACTGTGCGCATAAAGGTGGCGTAGTACGGTCGGTTAATATAGTCATCTAAAACCTGAAAGTTCTCTACAAAAAGTCGTGGCACTACAAGTGCAAATGGCGTGCCGTCTATAATAACACCCACCTTACCCTCGCAAAGCTTTGCAGAAAAGGTATCGGGACGCTCCGTTTGACCTACCATAGAAAATAGTGATTTTCTTTTAGTATCAAGGCTTTTGCGCAAATATCCCGAGCCTAAAACATTATCTAATTCAAGCTTATTTAAACGCTCCTTAACCTCGTTCAGTAGGTCCTGCGACACTCTGCCCTTTATATAGCAAACAAGTATTCTCGTTTTACTCTCTTTACCTATTTCCATCAGCTCATAGGTAAATTTTGTGGAACAAAGTCTTTTTCGCACAAGGGTCAAATTTGTTTTTATATTTTCCGTAAAGCCCTCTCGTGAGCCAAACTCCTGCACATCTGTATCAGGCTCCTGAATGCTCCTTTCGGGGTAAGACTGCACACCAAGAATAATGCACTCCTCCACACCGTCTACAAACACCAAAAGGCAACCTCTGAGCATCATGGTTATTGCTTTTGTCAGGTCCTTTTCTTTTTTCTGCTCCGTGCCGAAAACAAGGTGTGAGCAAATAAAATCAAGCTCATCACCCTTGGGCAATTCACCATCGTACCTAAAAATAGGATTAATTACCATATCACCTATTCGCATAGAATTACAAAGTCCGTCACAGTTGGCAAAAACAACACATCTATCACCACAAAAGCCTTTTTTTACAATGATATCAAAGTTCCCTAAAAATGTTTGTTTTATAATTCTTCCGTTTTCTACTGCACTTTTATTTACCTTGCCGAAGCTCTCCTCCTGCACATCACCAATAAATACAAAGTCCGAATTTTTATTCATAAAATCACCATTTCAAGTTTTTGCCGTTATTTACAGAATATACAAGCAATTACAGGGCAAAACAGTAACGGTGATTTTTTTGATTTCAACTATTATAAGAACATTTATTATATACTGTGCTGTTGGCATTTGCGTACGTTTAATGGGAAAAAAGCAGTTAGGTCAGCTGCAGCCCGGTGAATTGATTATTACCATACTTATTTCCGAGGTTGTTGCTACCCCTATTGTAGATACAAGTGCTCCTCTTTTGAGTGGAATTTTACCCTTACTGCTGTTGGCAAGCTTTGAAATTTTAAACTCTGTGCTTGCCACAAAAAGTGTACGCTTCAGGTATTTATCTGACGGAAAGCCGGTTACCGTAATTAAAGACGGTGTACTGCAGCAAAAAGCATTAAAGACCTTACGGTTTACTATAGATGATGTGCTTGCAGCCTTAAGGCAGAAGGATATTTTCAGCATTAGCGATGTGGAATTTGCTGTTGCTGAAACAAACGGAATGCTCTCTGTTTTACCTAAAGCGCCTAAAAGAGCCTTAACCCCCGAGGCAATAGAAGGCAAGCAAAAAAATGCAGGTGCTGCCTACACCGTTGTTGTTGACGGAATAATTTTAGAATCAGCAATTAAGGAAAGCACCGTTACCCTTGATGAGGTAAAAAGAAAAATAAAAAGAGAAAATGTTAATGTAAAAGAAATACTTTTAATGACCGTAGATAAAAACAAAGAATACACAGTAATACTTAAAAGGACTTTTTAGATGATCAGATTAAAAATTGCAATTGTTATTGTTATTGCTTCTTTATGCTTAGGAGTATTTTCCCTTTGCTTTTTGCAAAGCTCCTGTGGACAGCTTTCGGAAATGCTTGATGAAATAATTACCGACATACACAATAAAGATAAAGAAAGCGCTGTTAAAAATCTGCAAAGCGCAATTGATTATTACGAGAAAATCAAGCCTGTAATTAATATACTTGAAGGTCAGGGCGAGGCAATTGAAATACGTGGCGATTTGAACAAGGCGATATTCTTTTTTAACACTAAGGATTACCAATCTGCTGTGCTTTACCTTGAGGAATGTAAAACAGATTTAAACAGAGTAATTGTTTCCAACATTCCATCCGTAAGCACGGTTTTATAAATAAAAATTACTTGTAACCCTCTTTTTTTGTAGGAATATACTGTATTGAGAGGACTGATTATTCCTATGAAAAATAATGTTTTTTTAATTTTAGGCGGCGACGACCGGTCTTTATATTTAGGCGAACACCTTGAAAAGCAAGGCTTTAGCATTTGCTACTATGCCTTTAACGAAACCGATTGCTTTGACAGCTTAAACAAGGCAATTGATGAGGCGAACGTGTGCATACTACCATTGCCTACAACTCGCGATAGGGTTACTCTCAACGCACCCCTTTTTGACGAAACAGTGCTTTTAGCCGATATCTGCGCTTTAGCCACACCCGAAAAATTCATTTTTGGTGGGCAGCTGCCAAAAAGCTTTTGCGAGGAGCTGACCTCAAAGGGAGTACCCTTTTGCGACTACTTTTTGCTTGACGAGTTAGCCGTATACAACGCTGTGCCTACTGCTGAGGGTGTTGTTAAAATCCTTATTGAGGAGCTACCTATTACAATACACTCTATGAGATGTGGTATAACAGGCTACGGCAAGGTTGCAAAGGCCCTTGCCTGCGTGCTAAAGGCAATGGGGGCTGAGGTTACTATTTTTGCAAGGAGTGAAACTGCCCTTGCAGATGCCTATACAAAAGGCTTTAAGGCTGAATATTTTTCTGCCTTAACAAATGAATACCACAGCTTTGATGCCCTTATTAACACAGTACCGACAAAGGTTATAGGCAAAAAGCAGCTTGAAGCACTTAGCCCCGACTGCTTGCTTATAGAAACTGCCTCTGCCCCCTTCGGCATTGATTTTCAGGATGCCAAGGAAAAGGCTATGGAGGTTATAAAAGCAAGCTCACTCCCCGGCAAGGTCGCTCCTCAAACAGCGGGAGAAATAATCGGCCGCTCAATTTTACCGATTATTAAACAAAGGGGGTTCACCGAATGAAAAATATCGGTTTTGCCCTTTGCGGCTCTTTTTGCACCTTTAAAGAGGTCTTTGAAGAAATTGAGCTTTTAAAAGATGAAGGGTACAACATTATTCCTATTATGAGTGAAAATTCATACTCTTTAGATACCCGTTTCGGAAAGGCTGCCGACTGGCAAAGCCTTTTTATTGAAATAACAGGCAACGAAATAATACACACAATTCCACAGGCTGAGCCTATTGGCCCTAAAAAAATATTAGATGCACTTATTATTGCACCCTGCACAGGTAACACCTTAGCAAAGCTTACAACAGGCGTTACAGACTCCTGTGTTACACTTGCTGCAAAGGCTCACCTGCGAAATGCAAGGCCGTTGATTATTGCGCCCTCTACAAACGATGCCTTGGCTAACGCCTCGAAAAACATAGGTGCTTTATTAAACTATAAAAATATATATTTTGTTCCATTCGGTCAGGATAGCCACCAGGGTAAACCTACCTCTATGGTAGCAAGGTTCCCATTAATAAAAAACACCTTAGAGCACGCTCTTGAGGGAAAGCAGATACAGCCGATTGTGCTTTCACCAAGGTGAAGCAATTTTCACATTTTCTTTTGCATTTTAATGTATATTTAATAAAATATAACGAAAAACTATTTACAAAATATGAAAATGGTTGTATAATTGCTATGAAAAGGGAGTAACTCGTGCCCCAAGCGGTGCGATATCAGTCGTCAATCTCGGCAAACAGCCCGCTGGTATCTTAAAGAGTGAGACTTTTACCGCAATTACGGTAAAAGTCTTTTTTATTTTTGGCAGAATTACTCTAAAAAAGCAAGAAAGGAATCAAATATGAAGCACTATCTTGAATCTGTTGAAACAGTCTTTGGTGAGGTACAATCCTCCGAAGCAGGCTTGACCACGCAAGAGGCTGAAGCAAGGCTTGCCAAAAACGGTAAAAACAAGCTTGCCGAAGCAAAAAAGGACTCCACGCTCAAAAAGTTCTTCGACCAAATGAAGGACCCTATGATTATCATTCTTATTGTTGCAGCTGTAATTTCTGCTGTAACAGAGTTTATTGAGCATGACCCTGCTGCAGGTGCCTTTGTACCTACAGACACAATCATTATTCTTGCCGTTGTTCTTATAAATGCAATTTTAGGCGTTATACAAGAAAACAAGGCAGAAAAAGCAGTTGAGGCACTCCAAAAAATGAGTGCAGCTACAACTAAAACCCTTCGTGACGGTAAAGTTGTCAGCATCAAGAGTGAAGACCTTGTTGTTGGTGATGTTATACTCCTCGATGCAGGCGACGCTATCCCTGCTGACTGCCGTATTTTTGAATGCGCAAGCATGAAAATCGAAGAGGCTGCCCTTACAGGTGAATCTGTCCCTGTTAGCAAGATAATGAAAATCCTCACCCTTTCCAAGGAAGCTGAGGTTCCGTTGGGCGACCGTAAGAATATGGCTTATATGGGCTCTACCCTTGTTTACGGTAGAGGTAAGGCTGTGGTTGTTGCAACAGGCATGGATACCGAAATGGGTAAAATTGCCGACGCTATTTCTACTGCAGAAGAGAGCAAAACTCCACTTGAAATTAAGCTTGAGCAGCTTTCAAAGGTGCTTACAAAGCTTGTTATAGGTGTTTGTGTTGTTATTTTTGCATACAACCTTATTACAAAATTCTTTATGGCAGACAACGCAGCCTTCTTTGACGTTGCTCTGCACTCCTTCATAACAGCTATTGCCTTGGCTGTTGCTGCAATCCCTGAGGGACTTGTTGCTGTTATGACAATTGTTCTTTCCATAGGCGTTACAAATATGTCTAAAAAGAATGCCATTATACGCAAAATGACAGCTGTTGAAACCTTAGGCTGTACACAGATTATCTGCTCTGATAAAACAGGTACACTTACCCAGAATGTTATGACAGTTGTTGACCACTATGCTGAGGATGAAAAGATACTTGCAACTGCTATGGCACTTTGCACAAATGCAGAGGTTGAGGAAGACGGCAAAGGCACAGGTGAGCCTGATGAGGTTGCACTTATTAACTACGCCACCTCTTTAGGTCTTAAAAAGGCTGACCTTGTTGCAGCGAGCCCAAGAGTTGGTGAGGTTCCTTTTGACTCCGGCAGAAAAATGATGTCTACAGTACACAATGTAAACGGTGTGTTTACACAGTATACTAAAGGTGCTCCTGATGAAATTCTTAAAAGATGTACAAAGGCACTCGTTAACGGTGTAGTTGTTGATATTACCGATGAAATTCTTGCTAAAGCAAACGAGGAAAACACAAGAATGGGCAACAAGGCTCTTCGTGTATTTGCCGTTGCTTATAAGGAATACACTCAGGCTCCTGAGGTTTATGACTCTGCTTCATTAGAGTACGATATGATTTTTATCGGTCTTACAGGTATGATTGACCCTGTCAGACCGGAGGTTAAGGATGCTATTGTTGAGTGCCGTAGTGCAGGTATTACACCTATTATGATTACAGGCGACCACATCAACACAGCAAAGGCTATTGCCAAGGAGCTTGGTATTCTTACAGATGATAGCCAGGCTATGATGGGAGCAGATATTGATAAGTACTCTGACGAAGAGTTTGAAGCAATTGTTGAAAACGTATTCGTTTATGCCCGTGTTCAACCTGAACACAAAACAAGAATTGTTAATGCATGGCGCAGCAAGGGCTTCGTTACTGCAATGACCGGCGACGGCGTTAACGATGCACCATCTATTAAGAGTGCAGATATCGGTGTTGGTATGGGTATTACCGGTACCGATGTTACTAAGAACGTTGCCGATATGGTGCTTACAGACGATAACTTTGCTACTATTGTTGCAGCTGTTGGCGAGGGCAGAAGAATTTACGATAACATTCGTAAGGCAATTCAGTTCTTGCTTGGCTCTAACCTTTCAGAGGTTATTTCAATTTTCTTTGCAACAATTATGAACTTTACAATTTTACAAGCTCCTCACCTGCTTTTCATTAACCTTGTTACAGACAGTATTCCTGCCCTTGCACTTGGCCTTGAAAAGCCCGAGGCAAATATTATGAAGAGAAAACCAAGAGGCAAAAACGACGGCGTTTTCTCAGGTGGACTTGGTGTTGACTGTGCATACCAGGGTATATTGGTTTCAATATTAACTGTTGCAGCCTTCTATATCGGCGAATACATTGAGTGCTTGCACACAGGCGCTACCTTTGCTTTCCACAATATTGCAGACTCCTCTGACGGTATGACAATGGCATTCTTCACTATGGCAATGTGTGAAATTTTCCATTCCTTCAATATGCGTTCGCAAAGAGGCTCTGCAGTTGCAATGGTATTTAAGGGCCACCACAACGTAGCTCTTTACGGTGCTATGATAGGCTCATTCCTTCTTACAACTGCTGTTGTTGAGGTTGACTTCCTTTCAAAACTCTTCGGCTTCGCTCACCTTGATATGACAGAGTACCTTATTTCTCTCGGTCTTGCATTCCTTATAATTCCTATTGTTGAAATTATAAAGCTCTTCCAGAGAAAATTTGGTAAGCAGCACAACTAAGAAAATATAAAAACAGCCACCTGCTTTAGGTTTTTACCTTTAGCAGGTGGTTTTGCTATTGACATAATATTTTATAATATTGTATTATACTACTATATTCGATTTTTTATTTACGAGGTGGTTTTATGCCAAAAAAGAAAAAGTTTATTATCGCAAGCTGTGTACTTGTGCTTGCAATAGGCATTACACTTTGTGCAACTCTTTTGCCCGGCAGACTGCAGGGCGAAATACCTGCCGATAAAGTATTTGGCTTTGCACAAAAGCCACAAGATACTGTTAGAATTATGAGCTTTAACGTGCGCTGCACAAATGTAGGTGCAAGAAGCATGAAGGACCGTGTGCCCGATGTTGTGGCAACAATACTTAACGGTATGCCTGACTCCTTAGGTGTGCAGGAGGCTACACCTAAATGGATAGACACGCTTAATGAAGAATTAGGCGAAAGCTACGCCTATGTTGGCGAAGGCCGTGACGGTGGACACGACGGTGAATACTCTGCTATTTTTTACCTTAAGGATAAATACAGCGTTGTTGACAGTGGTACCTTTTGGCTCTCCGAAACACCCAATGAGGTTTCCTATGGTTGGGATGCTGCATGCAGAAGAATTTGCACCTGGGCGATTTTAGAAAATAAAGAGAGTGGAGAAAAATACATACATATGAACTCTCACTTCGACCACGTTGGCGAAGAGGCTCGCTCACAAAGCATTAAGATGATTATCGAAAAATCTAAAGAATATGAGAATATTCCTGCAGTATTCACAGCAGATATGAATGTACCTGAGGGTTCAAAAAACTACAAGGAAATTGCCGAAAACTCTATATTCAAAGATACAAAATACACTGCTGAAAATGCAAATGTATATGTCACCTACCACGACAGATACCCCGAAAAGGAGCACGCAAGGGTAATTGACTACTGCTTTGCAAACAAAGGCTTCGAGGCAATTAACTACGGTGTAATTACAGAAAGTCCAAGCAAATATTATGTATCTGACCACTTCCCGCTTTACGCAGATTTAAAAATTGTAAAAAAGCCTGTTGTTGATTTTGACCTGAGCATAGGCAATATTGATACATCAATCACTATCGGCGAAGATTTTGATATTGATATAGATTTAAACAGAAATAACTAAACACCATATAGAAGCATCTACTTTATCATTTTAGGGAGGAATTATATGTCACCGGCACTCGTTAACGTAATTGCAAGCATTATTATGTCATTATTCACATTATTGGGCTCTTTTATAGGTTATATAGAAAACAGACCTAAACCAATTGTTGTCCAACAGGGGTTTGAAGAAAAAGCAGAGGAAAATCTTCGAATTATGTCTTTTAACATTCGTTGCCTGAATGTTGGAACAGACTCTTGGGAGGATAGAATCGGAATCGTTTCTCAAACAATTCTCGACAGCGAAGCTGATTCCATCGGTGTGCAGGAAGCAACACCTGAATGGATGGAAACGCTAAACACCACGGTTGCTGAAAAGTATGCATATGTAGGTGTTGGCAGAGATGACGGCGACAACAACGGTGAATACTCGGCAATTTTTTACCTCAAGGATAAATATGATGTTATTGAAAGTGGCACATTCTGGCTTTCAGAAACACCCGAAAAGCCATCAAAAGGCTGGGATGCAGCCTGTAATAGAATATGTACCTGGGCACGTTTAAAAAACAAAGAAACAGGCGAAGAATATGTACATATGAATTCACATTTTGACCACGTGGGTATATCAGCAAGAAAAAACAGTGTTTCACTGATTCTTGAAAGGGCAAAAGCATTTGGTGATATTCCCATTGTATTTACGGCAGATATGAATGTTAAAGAAGGCTCCTCAAATTATCTGCAATTTACAGAATCAATGTACTTTTACGACACAAAGCACCTTGCCCCTGACACAATGGATTATTGTACATATCACGATACAAAGCCTAACGCACACAAAGATGATGTTATAGATTACGTTATGATAAACGACGGCTTCGATGCCGTTTCATACAAGGTAGTTACACAGGGTATTGATGGCAGATTTGTTTCTGACCACTACCCCATTTATGCAGATATAAAAATCATTAAGAACTAAGGTGATAAAAATGAAAATAATGTCTTTTAATATTCGTTGCGGAAATGTTGGCGAGGACTCCTGGGAGGACAGAATTGACATAGTTTGCCAAACTATACTTGAAAGCGATGCTGATTCAGTAGGTATACAAGAGGCTACACCCGGATGGATGGATGCTTTAAAGGAAAAAATCGGCCACAAGTACAGCTACATTGGTGTTGGCAGAGATGACGGTGCAAACAAGGGTGAATATTCCCCTGTATTTTACCTTAAGGACAAGTACGAGGCTGTTGAAACAGATACCTTTTGGCTTTCCGAAACACCGAGAGAGGTTTCTTTTGGTTGGGACGCAGCCTGCAGACGAGTTTGCTCTTGGGCAAGACTTAAAAACAAAGAAACAGGCAAGGAATATGTGCACATAAACACCCACTTTGACCACAAGGGCGAGGTTGCAAGGCACAACAGCGTGGAAATGATTATTAAACACGCAAAAACCTTTGTAAATATACCTGTTGTTTTTACTGCAGATATGAATGTTGTTGAGGGCACTGAAAATTACAACCAGTTTGTTAATTCAAATTACTTTGACGATACAAAGAAGCTTTCACCCGATACAATGAGCTACTGCACCTACCACGATACAAAGCCTGAGGAGCACGCTGACGAGGTTATTGACTACGTTATGATAAACGACGGCTTTGTTGCTAAAAAATACGTTGTTATGACAGAGGGAATTGACGGCAGATTTGTTTCCGACCACTTCCCTATTTATGCAGAGCTTGAAATGAAATAAGCACACGATACAACAGCCCCACTCACACGAGTGGGGCTGTTTGTTTATGATAATGTAAGATAAGTTTTTTACGTAAGGCAAATACGGCTTTATTAACGAGAACTGACTACTATTCGCTAACATAAACAGGGAGGGCAAAAAATGTGCCGAGAGGAGTGCCGCACTTTAAAGTGGGTCAGCTTTTTAATTAATTTAGCCGCACAAAAGTCAACCTAACTTGTAGCCTATTTTTACCCTCCATATATATATGACGAAAAAAGCGAAAATATTACACTTTTTTTAAAAATTTTTTAAATTTTTTTATTTTTTATAAAACAGCATAAAAAAATTGCCGTTTCAATACGGCAATTTTCTTAATTTAATTTATTTTTTAATTAAATACATCTTTTTGTAAAACTCCGAGGCATCGTGCACAGCGCCATCGAAAATGATTTTGCCGTCCTTCATAACAATTCCTCTTTTACAAAATTCCTCCGCAACTGCTGTTTGGTGTGTTACAAAAAGCAGCGTTATGTTTTCATCCTGCAAAAGCTGGTTAATTTTCTTTTGACATTTGTTTCTGAAGGCAGCGTCACCAACGCTGAGTGCCTCATCTACTATAAGTATTTCAGGACGAATATTTACGTTTATAGCAAAGCCCAAACGAGCCTTCATACCACTTGAGTAAGTTCTTACAGGTTGGTCAATGTAGTCATTAAGCTCGGAAAATTCTACAATTATTTCTTCAAGCTCTTTTATTTCGTTATCCTTCAAGCCTAAAATATGGCCCTTAAGGTAGATATTTTCTCTACCTGTCATTTCCTGGTCAAATCCACTTGTAAGCTCAAGCAGAGCACTAACTCTGCCATTTACGGTAATATCGCCCTCTGTGGGAAACGCAACACCTGTTATCATTTTTAAAACGGTTGATTTACCCGCACCGTTTTTACCAAAAAGTGCAACTGACTCACCTCGGGCGATTTCAAAGCTTACGTTATCTACTGCCCTTTTCTTTTTATATTTTATTTTTTTTATAAATACGCCAAGCAGACGCTTACGGGTACTTGAATAAAGCTTGTAAACCTTGCTGACGCCTTGAAATTTTATAACAATATCGTTCATCACAAGCACCTCTTACATCAATACATCAGGTATCTCTTTACGTAGCTTTTTATGCGCCCACAAGGAAAGGAAGCCGAGAAAAGCGTACCAGCAAAGGAAGTATACAAGTCTTTTTGGTTGGTCAAAAAACCAGGTTTGATTTACAAAGCAATTCCTGTAGCCGTAGCAAATAAATGTTACGGGGTTAAGCATCATAAGGTTGTATACTATAGGTGAATCTTTAACATTTTCAATGTTCCAAAGTATACCTGAAAGCCAAAAAACTGCTACATTAAAGGATTTTACAAGGTTTGAAAAGTCCTTACTCATTGCAGAAACAAGCCCTGCAAACAGCGCCCAGGCATTAAAGAAAAGGAACATAAGCAATATATACAACGGAAGCTGTAAAAGGTATATTGACGGTGGATAACCTGCTACCCAGAAAATTAAAACAACAACTGCTGTAATGATTAAGTGAACAAACAGCTTTGAAAGGTTTGTAAATGTGGGGATTGTTGTTACAGGATATTTCATTTTTGTAACAAGGTAGCTATATTTTCTTATACAATCTGTACCACCTGTAATTGCCTCACTCATAAAAAACCAAGGTATTATACCACAAATAAGCCACAATATGTACGGGTAGCCGTTAACATCGCCACCCTGACGAAGACCGATAGCAATTGCAAACCAATAAACGAATATATTTACTATTGGCTTTATAATTGCCCACGCCCAGCCTAACGCTGCACCTGTGTAGGTTTTCTTTAAATCTGCAATAGAGAGCTTAAAAACCTGTGGAATGTTTTCTGCGTGTTCTTTTATATTTATGGTGAAATTATCTACATAGCTTTTAAAAAAGCCTGATATTTTATTCACGGCGTTACCTCCGTAGTGTTATTTTTCTATTTCAAGGGTAGTGGCTGTTTCTTTTATATTAAAAAAAGCAGGCCTTTCGTAATTTGTTATATTAGGGCAATGAAGTGTAAGCTTAAGCTGACCATCCATAGCCTTAAAAACCATTCCATGGCCACCGTCATCTGTAAAAAGTGGCTCAAGGTGTCTCCAGTTACCTGTTATACTGTCGTTATCGCTTGTGGCAATGCACTGATAATACTTTGGCGTAACCGTTGACCACACCATAACAAGTCTGCCACTTTGCAGCCTGTAAAGGAACGGGCCGTCTGTTACGTTGTGGCATTGCTCTGTAGCCTCTCTTTTTAAATATGAGCCTGCATCAAAAAGCTCTACAGGCTCACTTACTGCTTTTGTAAGATCATCGCTTAACTGCATAAAGCAAACTGTTCCGTTTAATATTTGTGTATGCTCGTGGCAGAAAACGCAGTAAATTTTGCCGTTCTCTTGGTAAAGCGTACCGTCAAGGCACTCCCACCCTTGAGGTGTTACTGCACCAACAGAATGTGGCCTAAATTCACCATCGGGTGTATCGCTTTTTAAAACGTATGTGCCACGAAGACCATCGGGCTTTGTAAAGGTAGCAAGCATATAAAAGGAATTGCCTACCTTGTGCACCTCGGGTGCCCAATTTACGTGGGTATTCATATTGTGTTTCACAGAGTTAAAAACCTCTATAGGCTCTGACCAAATTTCAAGGTCGGTGCCAACATACACATCAAACCCACCTGTTTTTTGCCCGAAGTTCGCTGCCCTCGTACCGTACATATAATACTTCCCATCGTGCACAAGCACAAAAGGGTCTCTTATATTAATATCGCAGTTTCTCATATTAAACACGTTCTCCGTCTTTGTATTGCAATATTGTTACACGCTTTTGAAACTGACAAACAACCTCATAGTTTATGGTGTTTGTAAGCTCTGCAAGCTCTTCGGCAGTAATTTCGTTTTCGCCATCCTTGCCCAACACCGTAACCTCATCGCCTACCTTAACATTTGTAAGGCCTGTTACATCTACCATAAGCTGGTCCATACAAACTCTGCCTATAACAGGTGCATACTCGCCGTTTATAAGCACCCTACCCACGTTTGAAAGGCTTCTTGAATAGCCATCAGCATAGCCGATACAAACTGTGGCAATACGCGTTTTTTCTTTAGTAAAGTAGGTGTGGCCGTAGCTTACACCACTACCTGCAGGTACCTCTTTAACGTGCACCACGTGGCTTACAACTCGCATTGCTCTTTGCAGCTTAACAGAGCCATCGTTAACACATTCATCGGGGTAAAGGCCATATAAAACTATGCCCATACGCACCATATCAAACTGCTCCTCGCACACAAGTGTGCCTGCACTGTTTGACATATGCTTAATAGGGATTATCATTCCTCTGCCCTCTAAAGCCTTAATAAACGCCTTAAAGATTTCTGTCTGTTTAACGGTGGTAGATTTATCTTCACAATCGGCACAGGCATAGTGGCTGAAAATACCCTCAATATAAATATTAGGCAAATCGTTTATTTTTTTAACAATTTCAACGCTTTCGCTATTGCAGAAAAAGCCGATACGGGACATACCTGTATCTACTGCAATATGAACACGTGCTATTTTATTAAGCCTTACTGCTGCCTTCGAAAGCTCAACAGCATCGTCATAGTTAAATATTGTTTGGGTAAGCTCGTTTTTAATAAGCAGCTCGTACAAATACGGTGATGTATAGGAAAGCACAAGTATTGGCTTTTTTACACCTGCTTCACGCAGCTCAACAGCCTCCATAAGCTCTGCTATACCGAAATAATCTACCTTATCTTGTATTGCTCGGCTCACACCTACTGCACCGTGGCCGTAAGCATCTGCCTTAACAATTGCAAGGGTGAGTACACCGGGTTTAAGCTTTTTCTTCAGCTCTACAAGGTTATTTTCTATTGCGTCTAATGAGATTTCTGCAAAGGTTCTGTAGTATTCTGCCCTGCTCACCGTTTATCACCTACCCGTAAGTACATATTTAATATATAATACCATATAAAGCCAAAATAAACAATAGTTGTAACATTTTTGATACATTTAAAATTTATTAACACTTTTACTCTTGTGAAACCTGCTATAATATTGTATAATTATTTTGTATTTTGATTTTTAAAGGAAACATAGTATGAAATTTTTAAACAACCTTTTTGATTCAATATCTGCAATAGGTCTTTTCCCTAAAAAGCTCGTTTCGCTTATGGGTAAAAAACTTGTAAAGGCTCTCGCAAGGCTTTTAGCCTTTGTTAAAGAGGGCTTTACCTCTGCTACTGTTTTTTTCAAGCGAGCTGTTGCAATTATTTTAATTGCTGCAGTAATTTTTAGTGTGGTGTATGTTGCTACAGCAAACAGCAACAGGGTTGATGCAATTTGCATAAAAGTAGACAACGAGGCTATCGGCTACACAAACAGCCAAACAGAGGCTGATGTTGCAAAGGCATACGCACTTAAGGTTTTAGGCACAAAAAGCTTTGAAAGAATAAGCGAGGAGCAAGCAAAAACACAAGCCTACAACCTAAAAAACGCACAAGCTATCAGCGAACTTATGATTAAAGAGCTTGGTGAAAATTTAATTTGCGCCTACGAGATTTATATTGACGACGAATTTATAGGGGCAGTTACAGATGCACAAAAGGCAAGGGAAAGCATAGACGGTATATATAACCTTGCAAGCAAGCTTTACCCCAACACATCGGCATCCTTTTCACAAAGCGTTAAATTAAACCAAACCTACTACCCTGCTGACAGCGAAAAGCTTTTAACAATACAAGAGCTTCAGACCCTGCTTAACAGCAAAATTAAAATTATGTACGCACAATGTGAAAAAAGCTATGCAGACACAGCCTTTGAAACTGTTGAGGTACAAACAAACAAGCTCTTTATGGGTGACAGCCGTATAAGGCGACCCGGTGCAAACGGCACAGAGTACAACATAAACCTTGTAACCTACATCGATAACCAAAAGGCATATTCTGAAAAGCTTATGAGCTTTGCTCTGACCCCACCCGTTACACAAATTGTTGAACGTGGTATACGAGCAAACAGCCTTTCTATGGGCTCATACACCGTTATACAAACAACAGGTATGTTCTGCTGGCCTGTAGTTGATTTATACACAGTTACCTCACCATTTGGCAGCAGAAGCCTTGGTTACCACAGAGGCATTGATATTTCCGGTGCTAATGCATCGGGTAAGCTTATTGTAGCAGGTGCAGCAGGTACAATAACAGAGGCCGGTTGGAGCACAGGTGGTTACGGTAATTATGTTAAAATAAGCCACGGCAACGGTGTTGAAACACTTTATGCCCATATGCTTGATGATTCGATAATGGTAAACGTAGGCGACACCGTACAAAAGGGACAGACAATAGGCCGTGTTGGTAACACAGGCTACTCCTTTGGTGCTCACCTACACTTTGAGGTCAGAGTTAACGGTAACAGGCTTGACCCTGCACCGTTTTTGGGGTTACAGTAATGAATATAACAGTAATTTGCTTAGGCAAGCTTAAAGAAAAATACCTTAGAGATGCTATTGACGAATACTCCAAGCGTCTTTCTGCCTACGGCAAGGTTGATATTATTGAGCTTAACCCTGTAAGGCTTTCAGATAACCCTTCAGCCCAGGAAATTGACAACGCCTTACAAAAAGAGGCAGAGGAAATAAAAAGGAAAATACCAAGCAACAGCTACACCTTTGCACTGTGTATAGAAGGTAAACCACAGTCAAGTGAGAGCTTTGCACAATCCATAAAAAATGCTGCTGTTTGTGGTAAAAGCAATATAACCTTTATAATAGGAAGCTCCTTCGGTTTATCTCAAAGCATTAAAAGCCTTGCAGACAACCGACTCTCATTTTCGCCTATGACCTTCCCCCACCAGCTTATGCGAGTAATGCTGCTTGAACAAATTTACAGAGCCTTCCAAATAAACAACAACGGTAAATACCACAAGTGAGGAATTACTATGTCCATGTGTGAAATGTGCGAAAACTACAGATACGATGAATTTCTCGAGGAATATTTCTGCGATATTGAGCTTGATGAGGATGAGTATTTAAAATTCCTCACATCCTCTAACGATGCCTGTCCATACTTCAGAGCAGACGACGAATACAGAATTGTAAGAAAGCAGAATTAGTTATATAATTTCCAAAAGTTAATATTGCATAGCAAAAACCGTCTGTTATTCAACAGACGGTTTTCTTTCTATTACTATTATATAGAAAATTATTGACAGTACAGTTGCTACACACCAGCCAATAGGCCAGGAGGTCCATATACCCTGTGGACCCATTAAGGGCGAAAGCACATATGCAAGTATAACTCGCAAAATCAAGTCGGTAAAGGTGGCAACCAAAAAAAGCTTCATATAGCCTGCCCCCCTTAAAACGCCATCACCAACAAGCTTTATACCTATAAAGCAATAAAAGAGTGATACTGTACGCAAAAAATCCACACCCGATTGTACAGCCTCTGCACTGCCTGTGGAATCCATAAAAATACGAACAAGTGGTTCATTAAAGCAGAAATAAGCAAAAGCAAAAACACAGCCTGTTACAACAGACATTATAGAGCCGTATTTCATCCCCTCTTTTATTCTGTCCCACTTATTTGCGCCTACATTTTGCGCCGTAAAGCTGGACACACCGTTGCCGAAGGTGTACAAGGCATTAATTGTAAATGTATTAAGCTTCATAGCAGCAGAGAAGCCTGCAATAACAGCAGCTCCAAAGCCGTTTATAAGCTTTTGTATAAATACATTACCTACAGAAACAAAGCTTTGCTGCAGCACGCTTGGTATAGATATACGAGCTATTTTAATCAATATATTTACAGAAAACAGAACTGTTTTACCCTCTGTTTTAAGCCTTGAAAGCCTTTTTAGCAGAGTTATAACCGAAAGCACACAAGCTATACCCTGTGCAACAAACGTTGCCCAGGCAACGCCGGCAACACCCATTTTTAAATATACAACTGCTATATAATCCAACACAACATTAAAAACAGACGAAAATATTAAGAAGTACAGAGAGGTTTTTGAATCACCAAGGGAGGTAAATATGCCGTTTGCAATGTTATAAATAAAAAGAAACACAAAGCCACCTATGTAAATTGCAAGGTACAAGGCAGAATCGTCAAATATGTTTTTGGGGGTATCCACCAAACGCATTAATGCAGGTGTAAAAACTATACCTAAAACTGTAAGCACACCACTTATTACAAGACTTGCTATAAGAGATGTAGATGCTGCTGTTTTAACCTTTTTGTACTCTTTAGCACCAAAATATTGTGAAATTACAACGCTACACCCTATATTGCAACCAAAGGCAACTGCATTAAATAAATTAACAATCGGGTACGATGCACCAATTGCTGCAAGTGCCATTTCACCTGCAAAGCGACCTGCTATAACACTATCGGCAATATTATAAAATTGTTGAAAAATGACACTTATAAACAAAGGCAAGGTAAAGCTAAGAAGCACCCTACTGCTTTTGCCTACTGTTAAGTCCTTTACCATTTAATCATAACTTCCTATAAAAATAATATATATATTATAATCCAATTTATTATTTTGTAAAGAAGGTTTAATGATTTTGCACTCATTTTTAAATGCTGTAAGTGGTGTTGTTTGGGGAGCACCAATGCTTATTTTCTTTTTATTTACAGGCCTTCGTTTTTCATTTAAAAGCAGTTTTTTTCAAATAACGGGTACAAGGTATATTATTAAAGAGTTTTTTAAATCCTTAAAGAGCAATGGTAAAACACAGGGCTTATCTCAATTTTCCACAATATGCTCAGTTTTAGGTGCGTGTATGGGCACAGGCAATATCGTAGGTGTTGCTACTGCAATTTACTCGGGTGGTCCGGGCGTTGTGGTGTGGATGGTGATTTCGGCTGTTATTAGTATGATGACATCATACGCTGAAAACTTTTTAGGCTCATTTTACACTCAAAGATACTCCTATAAAAAAAGCTCTGTAGGTGTATTTGCATATATAGAAAATGGCTTAGGTATGAATAGACTTGCTAAAGGGTATGCTGTACTTTTTCTGCTAAGTGCTTGTGGCATGGGCAATATGGCGCAAAGTAATTCTTTGACACAGGCACTATGCAGTAATTTTGAGCTTTCGAGTATATGGGTTTCTTTGATAGCTACCGTCCTTACCCTTTTAGTTATTACGGGTGGATTAAAAAGAATTTCAAAACTGCAAACAATTTTAGTTCCTTTTTCTACTCTTTTTTACTTTATTTTATGCTTTTTGGTTCTATTTAAATTTAAAGAAAACATACTTCCTGCTATCATCATAATCTTTAAAGAGGCCTTTACACTAAACGCCCTTAAGGGCTTTGGTATGTACAAGGCTATTCGCTTTGGTATAGCAAGGGGCGTCTTTTCAAACGAGGCAGGTCTTGGCTCCTCTACAATACTACACGCACAGGCTTCTTCTCAAAAGCACGAAACACAAGGGATATCTGCTATAATCGAGATTTTTATTGATACTGTATTTATGTGCAGTCTTACTGCGTTAGTTATTATTGTCAGCACAAATATATACGAAAACAAGCTTTTCGGTGCTCAGCTATCTATTAGCGCATTTTCAAAAATAGGGGCTCTTGGCAGCAACGGTGTTTGTGTACTAACAGCCGTTTTTGCATTTATGTCTCTTTGCAGCTACGCTTTTTATGCCGAGAAAAGCATTGAATACCTGATTGGTCATAAAAACAACAAATACTTTAAATACATATATGCAATTTTAGTGTTCATTGGTGGTGTAAGCTCATCACAAAGCGTTTGGCTTTTTGCAGATATATGCAACGGTTTAATGGCTTTGCCTAACCTGTTTGCCCTTAACTGCTTACACAAAGAAATTGAATACCCTAAAATAAAAAGGCAGTCTGTTTAACTGCCTTTACACTCATTTTTCCCTTATATAGTAGCTGTTTGGCACTTGACCAACAATAATTGTTTCTACAAGTATAATCGTTTCATCTACGCTTTCGTTTAAATGGCAAAGCCCCATATAAGCGTGTGCTGATGCTTCTACATTCAAGTAAATTATATGCCTTGTTTGGTTAATACCTGCGCTGTGAAACTCAGAAATAACATCTGTAACTGCAAAGCCATAGATTGTTGCAGGTACATCGATACATGCACCCCTGCCGTTGAAAAATGAGCCACCGATTATTGAGCCGATAGGCACAGGTACAACTGTTTCAGTAAAATTTGAAAGCTTATCGGAGCATCCGTCAGAAATATCTGCTTTGTAGCCGTTTATACAAGTACTGTTTAGTGTAATGGCTGCAATTGTACCGTCAGCATTTCGTTCAATATTTACCATATCACCATATCGTACACCTAACTGATCTACCATATCGTTTACTGTGCCATCCAAAACGTTTGATAACGTATTTTTTAACGCATTACCACCTACCGTGCGAATAATTGGTCTTAGGCGCATATCGCATAAAACCCCCACAATGCAAAAAACCATAAATAATGCTACGGCTCTGAATATAATTGTTTGGCGCCTTGATTTTGAAACAAAACGCTTTGCTTTTAAAGGTGGTGCTCTAAATCGAGGCTTAAAATACAGTTTAATCATATAATCACCTGTATATTATATGTGCAAACTCTTAGTGTGATTATACATATTATAGATTATATAAAAACAAACAATAGAGAAAGCAAAGCATAAAAACAGCCCGAGAGTAAACTCTCGAGCTGTTGGTTTTATTTTAGCTTATTTCTTAATGAGTAAGCCTGACTCGTAGCCACTATATCTGCCTGAATCAACTGCTCTTACAGTATATCTGTAGTAGCCTGTTGCATCCTTAACAGCTGTGTCAACATAGCTTGTGCCTGTAACTGTTGTTACATAAACCCAAGACTGACCTGCACCACGGCGATAAACTCTGTAAGAATCTGCACCCTTAACAGCGCTCCAGTTAACCTTTACGCCATTTGATGTTTTAGCGATACTCTTTAAGTGAGGTGTTGCTACAAATCTTGTTAAGAGACCATCTTCAAAGTAGCTGTAGTAGCCATCGATAGCTCTTACTGTGTATCTGTAATAATTACCTGAATTGTTCTTAATAGATGTATCTGTGTAGCTTGTTACAGATGCACCTACAGTTGCAATACACTTCCAGCTTTCACCTACGCCACGGCGATAAATCTTATATGACTTAGCGTTGCTGATAGATGACCAGGAAATCTTAACGCCTGAAGCGATGTTTGAAATGCCTGTCATATGTGGAGTATCTACTCTCTTAATGTAAAGGCCATTTTCAAAACCACTATAACCTGCATCGTTTGTAGCTCTAACAGTGTATCTCCAGTACTTGCCTGTTTCTGCCTTAGAGTCAACAAATGTTGTACCTGTAACAGTTGTAAGGTAAGTCCATGATTTTTCACCTGCGCCACGGCGATATACTCTGTATTCCTTAGCGCCTTCTACTGCTCTCCAAGTAAGAACAAGACCTTCGTTTCTGTTCTTGAGGAGAAGAAGCTTAGGTGTTGCCGGCTTTGAAGCAACCGGTGTATTTGTGTTACCTGAACCACCTTCAGGTGTAATAACTGTACCACCCGGGTTTGATGGGTTCTGGGCTTTCTTATCACCACATGCTGTACATATGCCGTTTTCGTACTTGTGGCCTGTTGCAGGAATTTCTGTAACTTTGCCTACAAAGCTGTTACATACTGCACACCACTGACCTGTTTTACCGGGCTTTGTACATGTTGGGTTTACAGTTGCAGTAGCTGTTTGTGGGTGTGTACCTGTTGTTGTTTCAACATAAGCATCACCACAGTTGCTACATGTGTACTGAACCTTACCGTTTTCAACGCAAGTTGCTTTCTTAATTTCAACTGCAACATAGTTGTGACCAAGCTTTGTAAGAATCTCTTTTTCTTCGTAGAGACAGCCTGTATTTGTACATTTATAAATCTTTTCGCCATCTTCTGTGCAAGTTACAGGAATTGTTACTGTACCTGCATCTAAGCTATGGCCAAGAGCCTTAATATCTTCATCGTAGTATTCAAGGCAACCTGCATTCTGGCAAGAATAACGCATTGTACCCTTGCTATCACAAGTAGCAGGTGAAATAACCTTACCTGCATCGAAATTGTGCTTTAATGCAGGAATTGTCTTAGTATAAGACTCCTTACAGCCTTCTCTCTGGCAAGTGTATGTCATAACACCATCTGTATCACAAGTAGCATCTGTTGTAACAACACCTGCATCATAGTTATGGCCGAGTGCATCTGTTTCCTTAGTTTCAGCAACATCGCCACAACCTAAGCAAACGAGCTCATCTATACCCTTATCGAGGCAGTTTGGCTCAACCTTTGTTTGCCATACCTGGCCTGCTACGTGGGTAATTTCTGTTGCCATACCACGAGCCTTTGCAAATGCAATACCCTGTGAATCACAGTTACCTTTAATAACAAGTGCTGTTGCACAGTTGTTAAATGCATTAGAAGAAATCTGCATTACACTGTTTGGAATAGTTACCTTTGTGATACCCTTGCAGCCAATAAACGCATCGTCTGCAATAGCTGTTGTTGTATGCCAAACTGCAACCTCGCCCTTTTTACCTGCCGGGCAAAGCATAAGAGTATTGAGTCTTATATCGTAAAGAACACCATCAACACTGAAGTAGAAGTCGTTCTTATCGTCTATGTTAATTGCTGTAAGTGAATTACAGTTTGTGAATGCACCTCTGTCGATTAATTCAACATCTGCAGGAATATTAATTTCTTTAAGTGCTGTGCCATCGAATGCTGAGTCGCCGATTGTTATTAGACTTGTAGGAAGAATGATTTCAGTCACCCCTGCACAGCCCTTGAATGCATTCTTTCTGATTTCTTCTACACCCTCTTCAAGCTCAATTGAAGCAAGTGCTTTACAATTCATAAACATACCTTCAGGGAATACCCTCATTGCACAAGCAATTTCAACATTCTCTAATGAAGAACAGCCACTGAATGCGTACTCTCCGATATCTTCTGCGTTGTGACCAATGTATGCTGTTTTTGCTGAAGAGCAGTTGTGGAATGCATATCTGCCAACAGTGTGTACACTATCCGGAACAGTGATTGCTTCAAGGCTGATGCAGTCATCAAACGCCAATTCTCCAATAGTTACTAAGCTATCAGGAAGATCAACGGTCTTGAGAGATATACAATCCTCAAACATTCCATAACCGATATTCAATGAACCGTTTCTAATGATAACTTTCTCAAGTTTATCACAGCTCTTAAATATATTTTTTCCTACCTCTTCTAAACCACCATATATATCAACATATGTAAGTGCATCACACTCATAGAAAGCATAATCACCGATTGTTTTGATTGAACCTGTAACAACAGTTTCAAGTGTCGGGCAATACTGGAATGCATATGCCTCAATTGTGCCAAGGTTAAGAAGAATATTTGCTTCTCTGAGCTTTGGCATTCTTGCAAATGAACCATTTGTAACAGTTGTTGCCTTATCTGTAAAGGTAACTGTTTCAATTAAAGCTCTGTGGTCTGACCACTCGTTAGCATCAACATCAGCTAAAACGTAGAGGTCGTATTTATCATTAATAAACCATGTAAGACCCTGAACATTTCCGTTTTCATCAACGTAAGCGCCATCGTTAGTATCAATAATATTATCAAAGGCAGTAGTTGTTACAACGAAAACCTTAAAGTGGTTTGCATGGTCCTCTGTGCACCATTCGTTCTGACAAGTATATGTAAATTCGCCATCTTCGTGTACTGTTGGGTATTTTGTGTAGGAACCTTTATCGTAATTATGGCCTGTTGCAGGGATAGGTGTTTTCTCTACATGTCCACAACCGTTTTCGCAGATTTGTTCATAATAGCCTGCCTCCTCACAAAGAGGAGCCTTTACCTCTACCTTTTCACCAAGCTTATGGCCTGTTGCAGGAAGAATCTCTTCATATGAGCTGGTACATGTTAAGTCTGTACACTTATATACTTTTTTACCTGTAGCTTCGCATGTAGGCTCAACTGTAACTGTACCGTCATCGTAATTGTGGCCTGTTGCAGGAATATCGTAATCTTCAAAATAGAAGCAGCCTTCGTTCTGGCAAGAAAATCTTCTTTTACCATTGGTATCGCAGGTTGGCTCCTGAAGAACTACGCCACCATCCATATTATGACCTGTTGCAGGGATTTCTTCTGTATATGAATCTATACAACCATCATGCTCACATGTAAATGTTACAATACCTTCTTCTGTGCAGTTTGGCTTCTTTGTAACTACACCTGCATCATAGCTATGACCGAGTGGATCAATAAGCTCAGGTGTACCCTGAAGTGTGCCACAGATTGAACATGTTGGTGTCTTTTCACCGTAGTTTGTACAATCAGGCTCTTTAGTAACATTCCACTCGATATCACCAACGTGAGTAATATCTGCATCAATGCCGAAAAGTCTTGCATATTCTGCTGCATAAGCATTGCAAAGAGTCTTTATAACAAGAGTATCAGCACAACCGTTAAATGCTGTTACATCAATATCCTCTACAGATGCAGGGATAGTAACTGATGAAATGCCTGTGCAGCCAAGGAATGCGTTTGCATTGATTTTAGCTGTACCTTCAGTAACAGCAACATCGCCTGTTTTACCTGCAGGGCAAGTAATAAGTGTATCCAAGCCTGCTGTGTAAAGAACACCGTCGATGCTCTTAAAGGCTGTGTTGGAAGCTGCAACATTAATTGCTGTAAGTGCTGAACAATTTGCAAATGCACCTGCACCGATAAGCTGTACGCCATATGGAATATCGATAACACCAACTGCTGCGCCGTTAAATGCATTCGCACCAATCTCCACAAGAGATGTGCTTAATGCAACATTAGAAAGGTTTGAGCAGCCGGCAAATGCTGAATCTGCAATTTTTATAACTGTGTTAGGAACAGTTACTGCAGTAAGTGCTGCACAGTTCTCAAATGCGTGTGCGCCGATTTCCTTTACACTTTCAGGGAAATCAACGATTGTAGCAAGTGATGAACAGCCATAGAACATCCACTCACCGATTGTTTCGATGCCTGATGTGAAGGTTACCTCTTCAAGAGAAGCACATCTGCCGAAAATATATGAACCGACATTTTTAACACTATGACCGATATAAGCTGTTTTGATGCCTGTTTCGTAGAAAGCATAATCGCCTAAATCAGTTACACTGTCAGGGATGATAATATCGGTAATTGATGAACAACCCTCAAATGCGTGTGCATCGATAGCAGTAATGCTGTCAGGAAGTACAATTGACGCAAGAGCTGAACAATCCTCAAACATACCATATCCGATTTTAGTTGTGCCGTTTGGTACCTCTGCTGTCACAAGAGCAGTACAGCCTTTAAAAATGTTTTTGCCAACATTTTTAAGAGAAGCACTAAGCTTTACTGATTGAAGATTTGTACAACCATAGAACGCATAATCTTCAATAGTAGTAACACCGTTTGGAAGCTTAATATCTGTAATTTGTGTACAACCATCAAAAGCATGTGCACCAATCATCTGTAAAGATGCTGCTGCATCTGTGAAATCTACTGATGTAAGATACTTATAGCCATAAAAAGCCTTGCTTGGAATAGCAGTTACCTTACAAGGAGCAGTAGAAGACCTTGCCTTGAGTACAACCGAAGTAATGTTATCGGCATACTTTGCCCAAGAGGCACTGCCCGGATCGTTGTAGATGTAAAGCACGCCATCGTCATAGAGCTCCCATGCGATAATTCGCTTACTTTCATCTTCTGCATTTTCGGTATCAGGAGTATAGCCTGATGCCACAAGATTTGCTGCAAACGATACAACTGAGAGACAAGAAATGCTACTCAGTACAAGCAACGCAGCGAGAAGGAACGATAGAAACTTTGTTCGCTCCACTTAAAACACCCTTTCGAATAAACTTGACGAATTTAATTCATCTGGACAGTATTATACTTATAATACTACATAATTCATTTTAGTATAAAAACACCATTTTGTCAACGAAAAAAAAACGATATTTTATATAAAAAAACTATGATATTCAAACATAAAAGCACCTCGACTGAAAAAGCCGAGATGCTTTGATTAATTAAATCTTTATTTTGAGTTATAGCCGAGTTCAAAAGCCTTAATGTTAAGCTCAAGAAATTTTTGAGGAACACAAGCCTTTACTGCATCAAGCCATACCTCTTTGGGGATATCTGTGCTTTTTGCCATTGCACCTATAAGCACAACGTTAACTGCTTTGGGTGAACCCGCTTCAACTGCAAGCGGAAGCGCATCAAGCTGCTGAACCTGTACTCCTGTTGCCTCAACTGCACAAAGCACATTCTGTGGATATTGGCAATCTCCTATTACAACAGACATTGGATCTATTTGCTGCACATTCACAACAACCTTACCCTCAGGCTTAAGGCAGGAAAGCCACCTTGCAGCCTCGAGCTGTTCGAAGGCAAGTATTAAATCTGCCTCACCCTCACCTATTACAGGTGAATAAACCTTTTCGCCATACTTAACATATGTTACAACCGAGCCACCACGTTGGCTCATACCGTGTACCTCCGAAACCTTAACATCGTACCCTTGAGAAAGGAGTGCGCTGCCTAAAATACGGCTTGCAAGGAGAGTACCCTGTCCACCAACGCCGACTATCATTATAGCTTTATTCATAATTACTCTCCTCCCTTATTCAATTGCAGCAAACTTGCAAAGCTGTGAGCAGACATTGCAGCCAAGGCACTGTGTAAAGTCAATTTCTGCCTTGCCATCCTTCATACTTATTGCAGGACAGCCGATTTTCATACACATTTTACAGGATTTACATTTATCTTTATTCACCTTAAGTGGTGGATTGTGCTTAACAGTTTTAAGAAGTGCGCAAGGTCTTCTTGAAATTACAACTGCAGGTGCCTCAAGGGAAAGCGCCTTGCTGATTGTTTGGTAGCACTCATCAAGGTTATATGGGTCAACAACAAAAACATTTGGTATACCAACAGCCTCGCAGAGCTTTTCAAGGCTTACTGCTGCTGCAGGCTCACCCTTAATATTGTAGCCTGTGGTTGGGTTTTGCTGGTGGCCTGTCATGCCTGTAATACTATTATCAAGAATTATTGTAACAGAGTTGCTGTTGTTATATGCAATATCAATAAGGCCTGTTACACCTGAGTGTATAAAGGTTGAATCACCTATAACAGCAACACATTTTTTAGCATTATCCGGGTCTGCAAGATTTCTGCCGTGAAGACCTGACACGCTACCTCCCATACAAAGCACAGTATCCATCATACCAAGTGGCTTTGCAACACCAAGTGTATAACAGCCGATATCACCACTAACGGTAACATTAAGCCTTTTAAGTGAATAGAAAAGACCTCTGTGAGGACAGCCTGCACAAAGCACGGGAGGTCTTGCAGGGATTTCTACATCTGCCTTAAGAGAAGCAGCAGCTTCACCTAAAATAACCTTTTTAATAAGGCCCTGTGAATACTCACCCTGAAGAGTGAACTTTTCTTTACCTATAACATTCAAGCCAAGCTTTTTGCAATGGGTTTCTATGTAGTCATCGAGCTCCTCGAGTACATAAACCGTTTCGCACTCCTTGCAGAAATCTTGAATAAGCTTTGCAGGGAGTGGATAAACACAGCCTAATTTAAGATATGATGCCTTATCGCCTAAAGCCTCTTTAGCATACTCGTAGCATATTCCTGCTGTAATAACACCGATTTTTTTATCGTTGTACTCAACAGAGTTCAAGCCGTTCTCTACAGCCTCTGTTTCGCAGTACTCAATCTGCTTAAGAACTCTATCCTCAACAACAATATGCTTACCCTTTGCATTTGCAGGTACCATAACATATTTTTGCGGATTCTTCTCATATGGCTTAAGACCATTATCTACTCGCTCGCCTACTGTAGCAAGGCTTCTTGAGTGAGCAACCCTTGTTGTAAGGCGAAGGAGCACCGGTGTATCAAAGCGCTCAGATAGCTCATATGCAAGCTTTGAATACTGCAAGCATTCCTCAGAATCAGATGGCTCAAGCATCATAATTTTTGATGCCTGTGCATAATGACGGCTATCCTGCTCATTTTGTGATGAGTGCATACCCGGGTCATCTGCAACAACAATAACCATACCTGCATTTACTCCTGTATAGCTTGATGTAAAAAGCGGGTCTGCAGCAACATTAAGACCAACATGCTTCATACCACAGAAGGAGCGTGCACCTGCAACTGCTGCACCAAAAGCAACCTCACAAGCAACCTTTTCGTTAGGTGCCCATTCACTTGTGATTTCGGGGTATGCAGAAATGCACTCAGTCACCTCTGTGCTTGGTGTACCGGGGTAGCTTGATGCAACCCTGCAACCACCCTCGTAAAGGCCACGAGCAACAGCCTCGTTACCTAATAAAAGCTTTTTCATATATCTTACCTCTTAATTCTTGTTAATTTCGTTTTGTTTAGCAACAACACTTTCGCCACAATAAATCTGACGAAGCTTCGGCTTTTCAATTTTGCCTGTTGGATTACGTGGTACCTTTGCAAGAATAACCTTTTTCGGTCGCTTGTACCTTGGTAAATCGTAGCAAAAATCGTTTATTTCATCCTCTGTAAGGGTGTAACCTTCTTTAACCTCTATAATTGCTGCTGCAATTTCACCCAAACGGCCATCAGGCAAACCGATAACTGCAACATCCTTAACGGCATCGTGCTTACGGATAAAATCTTCAATCTGTACAGGGTAAAGGTTTTCACCACCTGAGATTATAACATCTTTTTTACGGTCAACAAGGAATATAAATCCGTCCTTGTCCTGCTGCGCCATATCTCCTGTAAAGAGCCATCCATCACGTAAAACCTCGCCGGTTGCCTTTTCATCTTTGTAGTAACAAAGCATCACACCGGGGCCTTTAACTGCAAGCTCGCCAACCTCGCCCTCAGGTACGCAGTTGCCGGCTTCATCACAGATCTTAACCTCCCAGCCGTAGCCTGCCTTACCGATTGCACCAACCTTGTGCACATTATCCATACCTAAATGTACACAACCGGGGCCGATAGACTCGCTTAAGCCGTAGTTTGTATCGTATTTGTGGTGTGGAAAAACATCAAGCCAACGCTTAATCAGACTTGGAGGAACAGGCTGTGCACCTATATGCATAAGCCTCCATTGAGACAGCTGATATTCGGATAAATCTATTGCGCCACTGTCGATAGCATCAAGAATATCCTGTGCCCAGGGAACGAGAAGCCACACGATAGTACATTTTTCTTCACTTGCAGTTTTTATAACAACCTCAGGCTTTGTGCCTTTAAGAAGAACTGCTTTGCTACCTGCCACAAGTGAGCCGAACCAATGCATTTTAGCACCTGTGTGGTAAAGAGGCGGAATACAAAGAAAAACATCATCTCTACCCTGCTGATGATGATTTTGCTCTGTTAATGCTGCGTGCACAAGGGCTTTGTGTGCGTGAAGAATAGCCTTAGGAAAGCCTGTTGTACCTGAGGAGAAGTAAACTGCTGCTTCATCTTCATCTGTAATACTTATTGACGGGTCGTGTGATGAGCAATATGTAACTAATCTGTCGTAGCTTTCTGCAAAGGTAGGACAGTCCTCACCAACATAGAACGTATATTTAATATCGGGGATTCTGTGAGCAATCTCCTCAACACGACCTGTAAACTCAGGACCGAAAACAAGCACATCACTATCGGAAAGCTTAAGGCAGTATTTTATTTCATCTGCTGTGTAACGGTAGTTAAGAGGTACTGCCAAGGCACCTGTTTTGAGTATACCGAAATAAATCGGCAACCACTCAATTCCGTTCATAAGAAGGATTGCTACTCTATCTCTTTTTTTGATACCTCTTGAAAGAAGCAGGTTTGCAAACCTATTTGCACGCTTATCAAACTCACCCCAGGTAAGCTCTGTTCTGCCAATGTTGAAGGGGTTAGTTTCAATAAGAGAATATTCACGCCAGGTTTGACGGCTTTTCTCCTGGATTTCAGGGTTGATTTCAACAAGCGCTACCTCGTTTTTGTAATTTTTCGCATTATTTACGAGAAATTCTGTAATAGGCACTTTATTCATTCCTTTGTATTTTATAATTTTGCGACACCTTCATTTAAAACAAAACTCGCCCTCTGTTACCAAAGGACGAAGCTAAACTGTGTTGCCACTGTTATCGACCAAATACGCTAAAAATTATAACATACCACGAACAGCAATGTCAACATTATAGTTTTATATATTATATTTCATCAAGATAATCCGAAACATCAAATTTTTCTGTAAGACTACCGTTTTTTAAATACAAGGGATGATGAGGGTGCCCTTTAACAGAGCGCTTACCTACGGTATACCATTCGGCGCCATATTCATTGCCGATTTCTACCATTTCCTTTACACAATCAACGAGGTAAGGCCTTTTTTCGATTATAGTACCCCAGGCTGCCCATACAGCAGGCTTATGCCCTTTGCCATATGAGGATAAAACATAACGAAAGGCCTGCATATTCTCTTTATGCAAGCACTCGTTGAAGCAACCATCCATATCCTCGGGTCTTGTTGCTCGTTGAGCATAAACGTTAAACATAATAAAGCTGTCGTACCCGTTAAAACGAGCCGTACGCTCAACAGATTTAAGCGTATTATCCAAATCATCCGGCTTTGCTGTAGACGGATTAATACCTATACATATCAATGGATTTTCACCTTTTGTGCCTAAAATATAACGGTACTCTGTATACGCATTAGGCACATAAAGCCATTTACTTCTATCATACTCAAACGAGCCTTCGCTTTCTGTTGCTAAGGCTGCCTCAAAGGAGATAATTTCTAAATCGTTTGTTTCGCATTGTGGAATATGCATTTTCATCACCCCCCCAATTATATCTGCTCTTATGCCGAGTTTCAATAATTATTTTAATATTAATTTAATATACTTTACAGACTCTTATTTTTCTTGACTATTTTATTTTCCTTTTATATAATTATCTTGTTGAATTATGACGTTTTGTCAAAGGAGAGATGTCAATGTTTTATTCTATGAATATTGCAGGTCTTGACAGGCAGCTTCCACTTTGCCCACTTAACGAAAAGCTTATGATTGCAGGCTTTGTTATGTTTGGTGATGCAGAGCTTACAGTTGCCTGCGCACAGGAGCTTCTTGAAAAGGCACCTGAATTTGATTACATAATCACCGCAGAGGCTAAGGGTATTCCCCTCGCTCACGAAATGTCTCGCCAAAGTGGTAAAAAGTATTTTGTCGCAAGAAAAAAGCCAAAGCTTTATATGACAGGTGTTTTTGATGTTACTGTTAATTCTATCACCACAGAGGGTGAGCAGCATTTATACCTTGATACGGCAGAGGCTGAGCAGATGAAGGGTAAAAAGGTTATAATCGTAGATGATGTTATATCTACAGGTGAAAGCCTTAAGGCTGTTGAAAAGCTTATTGAAATGGCAGAGGTTGACTATGCCGGTGCACTTGCTGTTTTAGCAGAGGGCGATGCTGCAGAGCGCAAGGACATTATTTTCCTTGAAAAGCTCCCCTTATTCGATTCGGAAGGAAACGCATTATAATGGCAGGTATACTTTATGTTGTTGGTACACCTATAGGTAATTTAGGTGATTTTTCACCAAGAGCCATAGAGGTGCTTTCAAGCGTTGATTTTATTGCTGCAGAGGATACACGCGTTACCATAAAGCTACTTAACCATTTTGGCATAAAAAAGCCTATGGTAAGCTACTATGAACATAATCGCACAGAAAGAGGCGCTGTACTTATAGAGCGTATGCTAAACGGAGAAAGCTGCGCCCTCGTTTCCGATGCAGGTATGCCTATTATATCTGACCCCGGAGAGGATTTAACCCTTCGCTGCCACGAAAACGGTATACAGGTTTGTGCAGTACCGGGGCCAAGTGCCTTTGTTACTGCCCTTGCAATATCAGGTATGCCATCGGGAAGGTTTACCTTTGAAGGCTTTCTTTCTGTTTCAAAGCCAAGCAGAAGAAAGCACCTTGAAGAGCTTGTAAATGAAAAAAGGACTATGATTTTTTACGAGGCACCTCACAAGCTTTTAGCAACCCTTGAGGATATGCTCAGCTACTTTGGTAACCGTAGCATTGCTTTAGTTAAAGAGCTTACAAAAATACACGAAACCGTTGAAAGAACAACCCTGCTTGACGCTTGTGTCAAGTACAAGGAGGTTGCCCCCAAGGGTGAATTTGTGCTTATAGTTGAAGGCAAGCCTGAGGAGGAAGAGATTGTTATCACCTTAGAGTCTGCTACAGAAATGGCTGCTGAGCTTGTTGCTAATGGCTTATCAAAAAACGAGGCATCAAAAGAAATCGCTAAGAAAACAGGACTTAAAAAGAGTGATATTTACAAAACACTTCAGGAGTGATTTATATGCTGTTTGGTGTACAATGGTATTACTGGTTAATACTTTTAGTAGCAATTATAATTGCCGTTTTTGCTTGGATTAAGGCCTTATCTGCCTCACGATTGAGAAAAGAAAGGCTTAAGAAAGAAGCAGAAATCTGGAAGCGAGATTATGAGCTACGTGAAAAATACACGGTCTTAACAGAGGAAAAGCTGAAGGAGTGTACCGACACCGAGCTTTTACACGCAGTTGCAATGAATATTCAAGTTCAACTTGAAAATGCTATTGATATGAATAAAGCATTTATTGAGCTTGCACAGGAAAAGAAATTCATTTATACGCTGGAATATTTTGATGAGGATGCAAAAACATCGCTTTCATCCTTTTTCAAAAACAACGGTGCTCCCCTGTTACCCAATATATTACCTGCCCTTAAGGCAGTTGAAGCGCACAATCTTTTAACCTATGCAGAGCTTTTGTACCCTATGTACGACCCCGACAGCGAGGTCTCCATAGACTACGAGCTCATACAAAAAACAGATGAGCAGTTTAAGGAAGCATACGATTCACAAGAGCTTTGCATACTTGCTGCTGTTTATATCAAAAAAAACATAAACATTTTTATATAAGGAGTAAAAACTATGGCAATTAAATTTTATTTATCTGCTTTTGCAGATGAAGCAGGCGGTGGCATACTTGAGCAAATAGATGCCCTAAAGGCTCACGGTATGACTCACATTGAACCACGAGGCCTTGACCACGGAAACATCTCACTTTACACAGTAGAACAAGCAAAAGAATTAAGAAAAATACTTGATGATAACGGAATAGGTGTTTCAGCCATCGGCTCACATTACGGAAAAATTGAGATTACCGATAATTTTGCTCCACATTTTGAAGATTTTAAAAACTGTGTTGAGGTTGCTAACATACTGGGTACACAGCGCATAAGAATGTTCAGCTTCTTTTTCACACAGGGGCAGAGCCTTACAGAATACAGAGACGAGGTATTTGAAAGGCTTGATAAAATGTGCACCTACTCTTTAGAGAACGGCATTTGGTGCTGCCACGAAAACGAAAAGGATATTTACGGCGACACAGCAGAGCGCTGCCTTGAAATCTACAAAGCTTTTGAAGGCAAAATTAAAGGTATATTTGACCCATCAAACTTCATCCAGTGTGGTCAGCAGATTATACCAACCTACGAAATGCTTAGAGATTACATTGATTATTTCCACGTTAAGGACTGCCTTTTTGAAGGTGGCAAGGTAAGACCTGCAGGCCTTGGCGACGGACACATCGTTGAATTACTTGAGATGTTTGCAAAAGAAAAAGATGGAGAGCATTTCCTTACACTTGAACCTCATCTTAAAGTGTTTGAAGGTCTTTCAGCATTAGAAAATGAAGGTGGCACAGCAGATCAGCTTAAGGATGACTATACATATCCTACAAACAGAGCAGCCTTTGATGCAGCAGCAGATGCACTTGATGCTTGCCTTGAAAAAGCAGGATTAAACGGTGTTACAGTTAGAGGATAAATTATTTTACAAAAGAAAACAAAGGAGAATAAAATATGTTCAATCACGAGAATCTCAAAGGTAGAGTAGCTGTTGTTACAGGTGGTGGTGGAGTACTTTGTGGTGGCTTCGCCAAAGACCTTGCAAGACAAGGCGTAAAGGTAGCTGTACTTGACTTAAGACTTGAGGCAGCACAGCAGGTTGCAGATGAAATTGTTGCAGAAGGCTTTGAAGCAATCGGAGTTGCTTGTAATGTACTTGAAAAAGAAAGCCTTGAAGCAGCAAGAGAGATTATTAATGCAAAGCTTGGCACATGCGATATACTTGTAAACGGTGCAGGTGGCAACAATGCAAAGGGCAACACTACTAAAGAAAAATTCCAGCTTTGTGATTTAGAAAACAAAGCAGAGGATATAAAAACCTTTTTCGACCTTGACCCTAAGGGCATTGAATTTGTATTCAACCTTAACTTCCTCGGCACACTTATGCCAACACAGGTTTTTGCAAAGGATATGGTAGGTAAAGAAAATGCTACAATCATTAACATTTCTTCTATGAATTCCTACAAGCCACTTACAAAAATCCCTGCATATTCAGCTGCAAAGGCTGCAGTTTCAAACTTCACCCAGTTTATGGCTGTGCATTTTTCAGAGGTAGGTCTCAGAGTTAACGCTATTGCACCGGGCTTTTTCTCAACAAACCAAAACAAGGCATTGCTTTACAACGAAGATGGCTCACTTACACCAAGAAGTGAAAAGATTCTCGGCCACACACCCCTTGGAAGATTTGGTGTGCCGGAGGACCTTACAGGTACGCTCCTTTTCTTAGCAGATGAAACATACTCAAAATTTGTTACCGGCGTAGTTATCCCTGTTGACGGTGGCTTCTCTGCTTACTCAGGCGTTTGATTCTTATAGTTAAATCTATACAAGTCAAAGTGTGTTTTAAAAAAATTAAAAAAACGAATAAACACCATCGAATCATTGATTCGATGGTGTTTTTATTTAAGCTATTCAGTTTTTAAGAGAAATTATTCAGCTGACTCTGTGCTTTCTGCAGGAGCTTCATCCTTACCTGCTTTTTCAGCCTCGAGAGCTTCTTTAATTTTGTTTTTCTCTATAATTTCCTGCTGAATTTTCTTCTGCTTTTTGTTGTAGATTAAGAATGCGATTACACAAACAAGTACAACAGCAACAACAAGAATTACAAATGTGCCGACTGAACCACCACCTGCATCAACGATTGTTACTGTATCAAAGGTGATGTAATAGCAACCGTCAAATGCGTTATCCTCATAGTCAGTAAGGTTGCTGTGAACAATAAATTGACGGAGATTGTCGCAGGATGCGAAGCTGTAGCTACCAATATCACGTGCTTCGTCATACAACTCAACTACCTTGATGTTATCGCAATCATAGAAGCTTTCTGCACCGATATTTACAAAGCTCTTGTGGAACACAATACCTGTAAGAGCATCACAGTTATAGAATGCCTTGTCTGCAATGTTAACTATTTTTTCAGGTACTGAATACTCACCTGCTTTACCTGCAGGGTAAATCGCAATTGTATCGAACATCGGCTCTTCTCTGTTAGAAGCTACAAGAACAACGCCTTCTTCTGAGATAAAGCTTTCGTTATTCTCTGCTACGTTAATTGCTTCAAGAGCAGTACAGCCGTAGAAGGAAACTGCATCAACTACTGCTGTAGTTGCAGGAAGTGTAACCTCTTTAAGAGCAGTACAGCCTGCAAATGCATACTGTTCAATCTCTTCAACAGAACCCAAATCTACATTGCCTAATGAAGTACAGCCTGCGAAAGCATCTGCAGAAATAACCTTAACTGCTGCAGGAATCACAATTTTTGCAAGCTTTTCACAGCCCTTAAAGGTAGCTGCCTGGATTGTATCAACAGCGATTGCTGTAGAAAGATTTACTGTAGCAAGTGCTTTTGAATTAGCAAAAGCACCTACGCCCATAGCCTTAACTGTATCCGGAATTGTAACAAGTGTAAGACCTGAGCCACTGAATGCATAATCACCGATAACCTCTACAGTTCTTGGGATTGAAACGCTCTTAACTGCTGCATTGCTTACAGCGTATGGAGCAATAGCCTTTGTGCCATCTTTAATAGTTACATTTGCAACCTCGCCCTTTACCTTGTAAAGAACAGAACCTGCATATACAACGCCGTTTTGTGCTGCAAACCAAGCTGTTGAATCAAGAGCCTTGTCTGCAATTGCCTTAAGGCTTGCAGGGAAGCTGATGGATGCTGCATTCTTTGCAACTGCAAATGCATTTGCAGCAATTGCTTCTGTACCGTTAGCAACTGTAACAGCTTTGAGGTTTTTATTGCCTACTACAACAAGAGTTTTACCGTCTGCTGTGTAGATTGATTCGCCAACTGCCTTATAGTTAGGGTTAGCTGCGTCAAGTGTAATTTTAGAAAGTGCTGTACAACCGTTAAATGCTGTACCGTTAAAATATTTTAAGTATACAGGAAGATTTATAACAACAAGTGCTGTACAGTTTGCAAATGCATTATCACCGATTTTCTCAAGCTTTTTGCCTAAGTAAACATCAGTAAGGTTTTTGTTATCTGCAAAAGCCTCTGTTGCTATCTTTGCAAGTCCGTCACCTGTATTTACACTCTTAAGACCTGTGTTCTTGAAGGCTGCATTTGCAACCTCTTTAACAGAGTCAGGGAGCTTAATTTCTTCAAGACCGGCACAGCCGTTAAAGCATTCTGCGCCGATGTATGTAAGTGTATCAGAAAGTGAAATTTTATGAAGGTTTGAATTCTTGAAGGTTGATGGCTCAAGCTTTGAAACCTTGCTCATAGTTAAGCCCACAACAGAAACCTGAGAATTTTCGAAGGCAGATGTGCCGATTCTTTCAAGGTTACAGTTCTTTTCAGGAACTGAAACTGCGCTAACTGTACTTCCGTAGAAAGCCTTTTCGCCGATTTCGTTAACAGATTCAGGAATCTGGAACTTATCGCCTGCAGCCTTTGTCTGTGGGAAGAATATGAGCTTTGATGCTGACTTGTTGTAAAGGACTCCATCAATTGCTGAGAACTCTTTATTGTTATCTACAACCTCAAAGCCTTCGAAGGTTTTAATGTTGAGGAAGGTGTTTGCACCGATAGCAGCCATATTCTTATCGAAAGAAATTGACTTAAGTGATGTACCGTAGAAAGCATAGTCACCAATATCGGAGATTGTTTCGCAAAGCTTAACCTCGCTAAGAGCAACACAATCCTTAAATGCTTCGTATCCGATTGCAGCAAGTGTGGAATTTGAGAAGTCCATTGCTTCAAGAGAAATACAACCCTTAAATGCACCTGCTTCAACAACACCGAGAGCATCGTTAATTTCTACTGATTTAAGGTTTACACAATTCTGGAATGCATAGAGACCGATTTCCTCAACATCATAGCCCAATGTGAGTGTTTCTATTGTGTCGCAACCAATGAAAGCGCCGTCTTCAATAATTGAAACGCCCTTAGGGATAACAACATCCTTAACGGCACCCTTGTATGAGTAGAGAATTCTACCCAGGTTAAGCGGACCATCAGGTAATGCATTTTCCCATGCTGTGCCACCGAGGGCATCCTTAGCTACACCCTTGATGTTTTTGTGAACATCAATCTCTTTTAAAGAGGTACAGCCTAAGAAGCACTTTTCGGGTAATTCTGTAACAGTATCAGGAATAACAAAGCTTTCGAGAGCAGTACAGCCCTCAAAGCAGCCAATACCGATTTTTTCAAGAGATTTAATTCTTTCAACCTCTTTTAAAGCAGTACAGCCCTTAAATGCGCCGTCGCCCAACTCAGTAATATCGTTATGAAGCTTAACGGTTACAATTGTTTCGTTACCTGCAAAGGCACCTGCACCAATGGAAATAACGCTAAGGCTACCAATTCTTGTTGGTATTTTTACCTCAGTCTCGTTACCCTTATAGCCAACGATTTGAATAGCTGAATCACCCTCAACCTTGATGTATTCAAGGCCGCTGTCATCATCCAGCTCTTTGTTTAATTCTATTTCCTGAGCAGAGAAGGTTGTTTCTTCATCCTCTGCAAAAACAGAAATAGGTGTTGCGAAAACAAGTGCAAATGTTAAAACAAATGCTAAAATGCCGCAAATTGGTCTTTTAAATGCTGTCATAAAAACGCATCCTTCCAAAATTGTGTTTCCCGTAAAAGATATTATTAACCACTTTACAGATAGAATCATTATAATATAAATGCCCTCAGTTGTCAACTTAACCGAGGGCATTGAAATATACAAAAATTACCGTTTTTTTATGTGTATTATGCTATTGATTTTTTACTTCACCTTATACATTTCGGCTGCTCTTACTGTATTTTCTAAAAGCATAGTAATAGTCATAGGGCCAACCCCACCGGGCACAGGGGTAATGTACGATGCTTTTTCAAAGACCTCATCATAGCAAACATCGCCGCAAAGCTTCCCCTCTGCATTTCTGTTCATACCAACATCGATAACCACTGCACCGTGCTTTACCATATCTGCAGTAACAAAACCTGCCTTGCCTACTGCTGCAACAAGAATATCTGCTGTAAGGCACTCCTCTTTAAGGTTAATTGTACGGGAGTGGCATACTTCAACTGTGCCGTTTTCTTTTAAAAGCAGCATTGCCATAGGCTTACCTACAATATTGCTTCTGCCGATAACAACACACTTTTTGCCGGCTACAGAAATATTGTAGTATTTAAGCATTTCCATAATTCCCGCAGGCGTACAGGGCAAAAAGGTATAATCCCCTATCATAATGTGCCCTACATTAAACGGATGAAAAGCATCAACATCCTTTTCGGGGCAAATAGCATTAATAACAGCCTGTTCATCTATATGAGCAGGTAAAGGTAGTTGGCAAAGTATGCCGTCAACTCTTTCATCAACATTAAGCTTATCTATAAGCTCTAAAAGCTCTGCTTGTGTGGTTTCTTCCGGGAGTGCATATTCGAAGGATGCAACGCCTATTTCCTCACAGCCCTTTTTCTTATTATTCACATAAACCCTTGATGCACTGTTATTTCCCACAATAATCACAGCAAGACCTACATCTACACCTTTTTGCTTAAGAGATGCCACACGGCACTTAAGCTCTTCCCTTTTAGCCTGAGACACAAGCTTACCACTAATAATTTCAGCCATCGTTATTCTCCTTCTTTGATGCATCCCCTTGTGCTGCCTGTGCTTTTTCTGCCTTGATTTCGCTTATAAGCTTACCTGCATCAGGCGGAAAGTAATCTATACCCTCAATAGGCTTGGGATTTTTCTTTACGCTGATAAGCTTAACAATTAATACAATCAAGCAAACAAAAACAATAGCAAGAGAAAGCACCTGTGAAACTCTTATATCTGTTGAGCCTATATAGAGGCTATCTGTACGCAAGCCTTCGAATATAGCTCTGCCTGTGCCGTACCATATGCCGTAGCAAAGGAAAAGCTGACCACTGAATTTCCTGAACTTTTTGAGTATAAGGTATAAAAGACCAAAGCCTACCATACACCACGCAAACTCATAGAAAAATGTAGGATGTACAAACAAACTGTTTTGTTCTATAAAACCTGCAATATCAGGCAGTCCCTCTAAGCCGTATTTATCGGGATGGGCTGCAATGTATGAAGCTACCTTATCACTCATCATACCGTAATTGCCGTTTGTAAAAACGCCAAATGCCTCTTGGTTTGCGTAGTTGCCCCATCTGCCGATGCCCTGACCTATTAAAAGGCTCATACCTGCCAAGTCAAGCAGGTTTAAGAAATTCAGTTTTTCAAGCTTACAGGTAATAAACGCTGCTAAAATACCACCTATAATGCCACCGTATATGGCAAGGCCACCGTTCCAGATTTCAAATATTTCGGCAGGATTCGCTTTATAGTAATCCCATTGAAATATAACATAATATGCCCTTGCGCCTATTATACCACCAAAGGTACCGTAAATAAGCACATCTACCATTTTAGAAAGATTCATTCGCCAGGTATAGGCTATTCTGCCACCAAACAGAGCAGCAAGAGTAAAGCCTAACGCAATTATAACGCCATACCACCTGATTTGAATCAGATTTGTACCTACATAAAATTCGCAGAATACAGATGAAACATCAAAGCTTGCTTCAATTCCACCGAAGGTTACCCTTGCAAAATCTGCAAACCACTCCATAAAAACACTCCTATGTACAGGTGCAAAGCACCTGTTAAAGTTTACTTATTACATATTACAGATAATACTGCTTTATCTTCATCAAAAGAATTCAAAAGCACCTCATTAACATAATCTAATGTTAGTGATTTTATAAACTCAAACTCGGAGAAAAGCTCTTCGTTTTCAAAGTGAGAAACAATAAGGCTGTTCGCCACGATATCAACATCCGAAAAAGCTCTTACTGTTTTGCCGTACTGTTTTTTTCGTGCTGTTTCAAAGTCCTCGGCTGAAATAAGCTCTTTTTTAACAGCCTTTATTCTTGCCTTGATTTTTTCAGCAACAGCCTTAGGGTCTTTAGACTCACCCGAGAATATAACAGCAGCATAATTATAGCCGTTAAAATACTCTGTAGAGAACGTATTGTTTACAAGACCTTCATCAAGAAGCTCCTTATAAAACGGGGACATCTGACCTGCCAATACATCAAGAATAATTGATTTAGCAATCTCCTCTTTGACAGACCTGTCGGGAGTTTCGTACGACTCCTTATAACCAAAGCAGAAGGTTGGTGTTGCCACCGGGAGCGTTGCCTCAACATAAGGTGTAACAATACCTTCAGGCTCCTCCTCAAACGCTCTTTCTACCGTTACAGGCTCATCTGCCTTTAAGAGCCTGTCTGCCACCTCAAGCACCTCTTCAACTGTGGTATTACCTGCTACAGCAAGCGCCATATTTGAAAGGTTATAGAAGGTATCATAGCAAGAGAAAAGCATATCTGCAGTTATCTGTGCAATAGAACCCTTTGTACCTGCAATATCAATTTTTACAGAGTGCTTGTGGTACATCGCACCAAGCATATTGAACAGGCACTCCCACTCGGGCGAATCCTTATACATATCAATTTCCTGACCAATAATACCCTGCTCCTTGCGAACAGTTTCCTCTGTAAAATACGGATGCCTTACGAAATCCAATAAAATTTCAAAATTCTCTTTAAAATGACCTGTACAGGTAAAAAGGTAACAGGTTCTGTCAAAGCTTGTGTATGCATTAGCAGATGCACCTGTTTTTGCATAGCGCTGAAATGCATCAAGCTCTTCACTTTCAAAAAGCTTATGCTCAAGAAAATGTGCCGTACCTGCAGGAATCTCTGTAAATTCAGCTCTGTCGCTACGCTTAAAGCGAGTATCTATAGAGCCGTACTTTGTGCCAAAAACTGCATAGGTAGATGCATAGCCCTCTTTAGGGTAAACAAAAATCTTTAAGCCCGATTTATGCTCTATTGTATAATAGCCCTCATCGAGAATATCGTTTTTAGTATAAATTACTTTGTTTTCACTCATTGTGCTTCACCTTCTCCCAACGTGCCCTCAAGCATAAATACCGTATCAAGCGTAACATCCTTAGCAACCTTTATAATATCTTCACGTGTTACTGCCTTGAAGGCTTCAATAAATACATCAGGTGCTAAATATTCACCTGATACACATTGGGACATATACCAGCTTTCGAGAGCTTCTGCACTGTCTGTAACACTTTTAAAGCTATCCTCAAGTGCCCTTACAGAGGACTCTATATCAGAATCGGTAAAATTACCTTTTTTAATTTCTTCAAGCTGCTCAAGGATAGCGTTTTTCGCCTTTTCCTCGTTGTAGCTTTCGATACCTGACTGCACAAACATAATACCCTTTGCACGAATCATTCTTGCTGAGCAATAGTAGCAAAGGCTCATTTTTTCACGAACAACCGTAAAGAGCTTTGAGTGGGGGCTGCCACCAAACAAATCAACCATTACCCTTCTTGCAGCGTAATTGTCGTTTGAGTTGCTCATACCCAACCTGAAGCCCATTACAAGCTTACCCTGCTTAACTGCCTCTTGCTCTTTAACATACTGCACGTCCTCTGCAGCCTCAACAAAAAGTGTTTGGCTACTCTCTGCACTACGTGAAACCTTGGAAATGTAGCCTTCAAACAGCTCCTTAACATAAGCAACGTTTGTGTTTCCACTTACACAAACCGAAATTTTTGCCGTTCTTAAAAGCTCGAGGTAAGCATCATAAAGCGTTGCCGGTGTAATTGACATAATTGTTTCAATATCACCAAGGCGATGTATACCGTAAGCCTCATCTTCAAACATAATTTCCTCGCATCTGTTTTTTGCGTAGGTTCTTTTATCGCTCTGCTCTGCATAAAGGCGCTCACAAAGTATTCTTTTTTCGCCCTCAACCTCTTCTGTGCAGAAAACACCGTTTTCCAGCTTTGGGTTGAAAATTATTTCAAATAAAAGCTTACTGCATTCTGCTGCAATCGCTTCACCGTCAAGGGCAAATCTGTCATCTATACAAGCTATTGCAAATTTTATAACATGGCTTTCACCGATTTTGGAAATCTCTGTTGCAAGCTCTGCGCCGTAAAGCAAAGCAAGCTTTCTTTCGATATGGGCAAGTGTTGGGTAATTTGCTGATGAACGTTCAAGTACATTAGGTACCAAAGCATAAAATGACGCCTTTTCGCTCAAGGGCACAACAAAGCTCACCGATACACACGAGGACTTAAAGCTTTTTGAAGCTATTGTACAAAGCTCTGTTGCATCAGAAATAGAGGTTTTGTTAAACTCAAAATTCATTTAATCACATCCGAAAAAACTTTTTAAAATACATTAACAATTATATTACCATATTCAGGCAAAGGTTTCCATAGTATTTTTGTAAATAGTGCTATATGTTATTTTGTGCAATTTGCTCTTAATATTTCCTCCTTTTTCAAATATCCTACGGGATTTTATCATTGACAAAACTTAACTGCTATGATAATATATTTCAGTTGTAATTTAATGTTATATTAATTATAAGAAATTATTTATGTGCTGTTGGGCATTAAGGTTCATAAGCAAAGGTAATTTTTTAAAGGAGAATTCAAATGTCAGGACATTCAAAATGGAGTACAATCAAAAGAAAAAAAGAAAAAATTGACGGTGCAAGAGCAAAGGTTTTTACTAAAATAGGCCGTGAAATTGCTGTTGCTGTTCGTGAGGGTGGTCCCGACCCTGCAGGTAACTCCAAGCTTAAGGATGTTATTGCAAAAGCAAAGGCTAACAACGTACCTAACGATAATATCGAAAGAATAATCAAAAAGGCTGCAGGCGAAGGCGACAGCACAAACTACGAAGAAATTATCTACGAGGGCTACGGTCCATGTGGTGTTGCTGTTGTTGTTAAGGCCCTTACCGATAACCGTAACCGTACTGCAGGTGATGTTCGCCACTACTTCGATAAATTTGGTGGCAATATGGGTACCTCAGGCTGCGTTATGTTTATGTTTGATTATTTCGGCGTTATTATCATTGAAAGAGAAGGCGTTGATGAAGATAAGCTTATGGAGGACGCTATCGAATGTGGCGCCATAGACTTTATTACAGACGAAGAGGAAATCTTCGAAATCCGTACAGACCCTAACGACCTTGGTGCTGTTACAAGCGCCCTCGAAGAAAAGGGCTACAGCTTTGTTAGCAGCGAAACTGCATATATCCCGCAAACCTACACAAGAATCGACGACCAGGACAATATGAAGGGCATGAGCAAAATGCTGGATATGTTCGATGACAACGACGATATTCAAGACGTATGGCACAACTGGGAAAATGAAGATGAATACGAAGGCTAATTTTAGGCTTATCTATTGATTTTTATTAATATTTGCTATATAATATCTAATAGTTATTAATTTACGCTCAATTCGGTCATGCAACGAGTGGGTCCTGTGCGACGGGGCACCGTGAACCATGTCAGGCGGGGAACCGAGCAGCATTAAGCGGACCGTTCTGTGCGCCACAGTCCGCCTGCTCGTTGTGTGACCGAGTTGAGTGTATTTTTTTAACCTAATTCCCCTATTCTTACAGGAGTGAGTTTTTTGTACAGAGCTTTATACAGAAAATGGCGACCACAAGTTTTTTCTGACGTATCAGGTCAGGCACATATAACCGAAACACTTCAGAACGAAATTGTTACAGGTCGACTTTCACACGCTTACCTTTTTACCGGGTCAAGAGGCACCGGTAAGACTACCTGTGCAAAAATTTTATCAAAGGCTGTTAACTGCCTTAATCCACAAAACGGAAACCCTTGTAACGAATGTGAAATATGCCGTGGCATAAACGATGGCTCTATACTTGATGTAACCGAAATAGACGCTGCAAGTAACAACAGCGTTGACAACATCCGTGATTTAAGAGATGAGGTCAACTTTACACCTGCAGCTGCCAAATACAGGGTATACATTATAGACGAGGTGCATATGCTTTCTGCAGGTGCTTTTAACGCCCTGCTTAAAACACTTGAAGAGCCACCTGCACACGTTTTATTTATACTTGCAACAACAGAGGTGCAAAAGCTCCCTGCAACTATACTTTCACGTTGCCAGCGCTTTGATTTCAGAAGAATACCGGCAGAGGATATTGCAGCAAGGCTGGTGACTGTTGCTAAAAACGAAGGCCTTGAGCTTAGTGAGGATGCAGCATTGCTTATTGCACGAGTTGCAGACGGTGCTCTCAGAGATGCCCTTTCAATACTCGACCAATGCGCAGGCTACAATGAGCCTATAACAATAACAACTGTAAGCAACGCAGCAGGTCTTTTAGGTAAGGATTATTTATTTGAGCTCTCCGACGCTATATTAGACGGCAACACCGGCGCCGTACTCAATATAATAGACAGGCTCCACTCCTCATCCTGCGATATGGAAAGGCTTATGAGTGAGCTTGTTAACCATTTCAGAAACATAATGATGGCTAAAACAACAAAACAGCCTGAAAAGTTTATAGTTTGCACGCCCGATGAATTAGAGCGCTACAAAAAGGATGCTCAAAGAATTACAAACGGAACACTTTTATACATTATGGAAACACTTTGTGCAGAAAGCTCAAAGTTAAAATACAGCTCACACCAAAGAGCGCAAACGGAGGCTGTGCTTATACGCCTTTGCTCCCCCGAGCTTTCCACCGATAATGCTGCATTAGTAAGGCGAATAGACGAGTTAGAAGCTCAAATTATGCTTTTAAAAGCGCAGGGTGTAACAGTAGCGCCGGCTACTGCCCCTAAGCAAGAGAAACCATCTTCCCCTTCTGCTGCACCCGTGGAGCCTAAGGCTACACCTGTTGCACCACAGCCGGTTGCAGAAGAAAAGAAAACTGCAGATTTCACAGCTTCGGCACAAACAACACCTGTTGCAGAGTCTATCCCCTCGGCACCAAAGCCAATTGAGGAACCTAAACAGGTAGTAACAACACCTGCTATAGATACAGGCATAGTTACCGAAAGTGATAATGCAATGCCATTTGCAGCTTGGGAAAACACCTTGAGTCAATTAGCAATTATTTGCAGACCTCTTTACCCTATGCTCATCGGCTCACAAGCCTTCAGGGCAGGTAATACAATTTTTATTAAGGCTAAAAACAATGCTTTTCCACAGATGTTTAAGGTAAAAGACAATGTAGAAGCTATCACCCAAGCGCTTATGAGAGCAACAGGTGAAAACCTACGCCCTGCACTTTATACAGATGGCTCATCCCCTGCTATTGAGGATGGGGCAGAGCCTATAGATGCTTTTGTAAGCAAGCTTGAAAAGCACGGAATTGATTTTATTATTGAAGAATAAAAATAAAAAAAGGACGGTATAATATATGAAAGCAAGAATACCTAATCAAGGTGGCACTTCACAGGCCGGCATGATGAAAAAATTACAGGATATGCAGGCCGAAATGGCTCGCGTACAAACAGAGGTTGAGGAAAGCGAATTCTCAGCAAGTGCAGGTGGCGGAGCTGTTGAGGTTACAGTTAACGGTAAGCACGAGGTGCTTTCAGTTAACATTCAGCCTGATGTTGTTGACCCTGACGATGTTGAGATACTTTCTGATATGATTGTAGCTGCAACAAACGAGGCTATCCGCAAGGCTGTAGATACTATGGAGCAGAGAATGGGCAGCGTTACAAACGGCCTTGGTCTTCCTCCGGGACTTGGTTTCTAATATGGCATACGATGTAGCAGCACTTGAAAAATTGATTGAACAGTTTCAAAAAATCCCTTCTATAGGAAGAAAAACTGCGCAAAGAATGGCTTTCCACGTGCTTGATTTAACAGATGAGCAGGCAAAGGAATTTGCAGATGCTATAATAGATGCACACACCAAAATTCACCATTGCTCAATATGCCATAACCTTACAGAAAACGAGCTTTGCCCTGTTTGTGCAAGTCCTAACAGAGACCGTTCAATTGTATGTGTTATGGAAGAGCCACGAGATGTACTCGCCCTTGAAAAAACAAGGGAATTCAACGGTGTATACCACGTTCTTCACGGTGTTATTTCACCTATGAACAATATTGGTCCCGACCAGCTTACCATAAAGAGCCTGGTTGAAAGGGCTGCTTCAGGTGAAATTAACGAGGTTATTATGGCTACTAACCCAACAATTGAGGGCGATACTACTGCCATGTACATCAGTAAGCTTATAAAGCCATTTGGTGTTAAGGTTACACGCCTTGCCTACGGCATACCTGTTGGTGCAGATATTGAGTATGCAGACGATGTAACACTTATGAGAGCACTTTCGGGAAGAAGCGAGCTTTAATATTTTACAAGGTCTGCAAAAACTTAAGATAAACTTAGTTTAATACTATAAACAAGGAGTGAAATAGTTATGGCAAAACAAGAGAATAAGACTGTTGCACAGAACAAAAAAGCATACCATGACTATTTTGTTCTTGAAACCTACGAGGCAGGCATTGAGCTTTTCGGCACAGAGATAAAATCTGTAAGAGCAGGTAAGGTCAACCTTAAGGAATCCTGGTGCAACGTGGTAAACGGCGAGCTTTTAGCAAACGGAGTGCATATTTCTCCTTACGAGCTGGGCAACCGTTTTAACAAAGACCCATTAAGACCTAAAAGGTTGCTTATGCACAAAAAAGAAATTATGCGCCTTATGGGTGAGGTTAAGCAAGAGGGCTGTGCGCTTATTCCCCTTTCTATATACTTTAACGAAAGAGGCAGAGCAAAAATGCTTGTAGGCCTTTGCAAGGGTAAAAAGAATTACGATAAGCGTGAAACCGAGGCAAAGCGAGACGCCCAAAGAAATATTGAACGCGCTCTTAGAGTGGGTAAAGTATATCCGAAATAGCCTCGGATACGCTTGACCTACTCCAAGGAATATAGGAGATAGCTTATGACTCAAAAGTGTGTTCAATGTGGCAAAAGCTTTACAATTACCGATTCTGAAATCGAGTTTTATAAATCAAAGGGACTTTCGTTGCCTAAAAGATGTAAAGCCTGCAGAGAGCTGAACAAAGGCTCTAAAGGCGCCTACAAGGAAAACCGAAGCTCAAATCAATACAAAAGCTATTATGTTAATAAAGGCAAGCCGGGAAATTTAGCAATAGTTATAATATCTATAGTTGCTACTATACTTACCCTTGTGCTCCGGGCAGATTTCCTTTTATTTGTTAGTGCATTCTTTATAGCTGCATTGCTAACAACAAAGTACATATTAGGTATTCTTAAGGGTAAGGTATTTATACAGGAATTTGATACATCCCCTTATAAATACACCTTTTATGATACCGACTCTATGGTTAAGCACTATGTAAAGCATGGTGAACAAACAAACAGCAGGAGTATGGAAAATTACCTTTATAAGGCTAATATGGTTATAGTAAATAAAGGTAACCTTACAAAAAAGCAAAAGGATGACGAAGATACAATCTTCTATAACCCAAAAACTAATGAGTTTGTTGTTATTGCAAGGGCAGGATATGTAAGAACATATTTTATTGCAAGCGACGAATACTATAATAAGCAGTAATAATGCTTATTCAACCATTAGTTTATACAACACTCCGTAATAAACAACCAACAGTTTATTGAATTCTACGTGTTTCAACCTTTGTTATCTTCATTTTCAAGACCTAAAAAGTTAAAATGAAGATGCAATAAATGGTACAGCCGTACCGAAAGGAGAATATACAATGTCATTATTCGGTAAAAAGAAAAAAGTTGAAAACGAGGATCCCATATATGAGCCTACAAATGAACCTGTTATAACCGACTGTGGGGATAAAGGTACAATAGGTTCACGAATTGCACAAGGCAGAAAAGCCAAGGGCTACACACAGGAAGAATTTTCTCAACTGCTTAATGTTACGGCACAAGCAGTTTCAAAATGGGAAAACGATTTATCCTGCCCTGATATTCAGCTTTTGCCTCAGATTGCAAGTATACTTGGTGTTACAACTGATGAGCTTTTGACAGGCGTTAAAGCAAATCAAGGTGAATCTACACCAAAAGCAGAACCATCAATTAATATTGATACAAGTAATCTGAAAATAAACATTAATGTTGTAAAGCCCGGTCAAAACCCGGTAAATGTTACCCTCCCCTTGTCAATGGTTAAAAGATTTGCTAAAATAGGTAACGGTATTTCCGGCATAATGGGTAACGGAGCAATTGACAACGTTAAGTTTGATGAAATACTCGAATTAGTTGAAAACGGTGCAACCGGCGAAATACTCAACGTTGTGGCAGATGATAACACAGTAGTATCAATAACAATTCAATAACATTACATACAACTACTCATCAATTACGATGAGTAGTTGTAAAAAATAAATAATAGTCTTATATTAGTATCCATTCATATTCCATCTTTCACTTAAATATAGCAAATATACGGGGATGAAAGGATTTCGACGGGGATTTTGAACTGTTATAAGCGAGCAGAGGCGTGGTACCGCTTTAAAAACCACAAACTTAAAAATAACTGACAATAATAGAACAGTTTTAGCAGCTGCTTAAGTCAGCTGCCGTTCTTACCGAGAGTACCGCGACTCGGATAAGAGCGTCGTTTAGCGGTGCACGTGAATAAAGGAGAGCCTTGTACTTTATCACGGATTAAAGGGCTACCGAGGATTAAAGCCTGTTTACCGGCGTTTTTCCAAGGGAAACTTAAAAGATAAACTACGCTCGTAGAAAGTTTCGGGAATAGATTTTCGGACATGGGTTCGACTCCCATCATCTCCACCAAAAATTGTAGTCCTGCATTTAAGCAGGGCTATAATTTTTTATGTAAGTGAATAACATGGGAGTCGAACCCCCTCCTTTTATTGCAAACAGATGTATTTAGTGATATAATACACTCAATTGAGGTGAAGTGATGAGTATTGAATTATCTA
>JAZSGB010000036.1:0-36487 GCA_045532505.1 Acutalibacteraceae bacterium
AAGTATATGGCAGTCAGTACAATTACTCTCGCAACCCGATATGCAATTCAGGGTGGGCTTAACGAAACTAAGGCCTATGAATTTCAATTGATAAACTGACTGATAAAAATGAAATATTTATGTGCTTGGGAAATGAAATTGTTAAGTTAACAGAGGATGTTAAAAAGAATAAAAAGCAGCCTGAATTTTCACCACACCTTTAGGTGTGTATCAAACAACCTTTCGTAATGATGATATGCAATGCTTCGCATTGATTTACTTTGTTTGCATATTATTTCTTTGCATGATATACTATACACGAGGTGGAAAAGATGAAATTACTAAGATTTTTAAAATGCAATATTTGCAAGAAAAATACAATTGATGAAATTATAAGTGTTTTTGAAGAAATGTGCAAAATTCCTATTGATGATGACCTTTTGTTGAACGAGTATGGTGTTTATAGGTTTTCAGGGGAAGATTTATTCTATTATGATTTAGTAAGACAATACCCAGACGGTGAAGGTGAATATTACCAGCTCCGTGTTAGTGTGATGTTTGAGCCTGATGATGAAAACCGAAATATTACCGATACTTTGTGGAGTGATGATACCAATGAGAATTTCTTTGATTATATACGCAATGCCGAAGGGTATGAGTATGTAAAAACTCATAAATTCAAGTCTATTGACATTAGGAGAGACCAAACCTGATGTTATAAAGAAAAAGATATAATCCCCCACACAATAACGCAGTTGACTATTTAAACAATTTATGTTAGTATGGTAAAAAATTCAGGAGGAATCGGTATGTTCTTTATCTCTATGCGACGCAGACGAAGATAGCTTGTATCTTTATAAGGTACAGGCTTATGTGCTTTGTGCCTTGTATAGTGATAGAGAAAAGTTTACCTTTTATATTACTGTTAATGGCGCAAAGCTGTTAACAGTATTTTTATTAGGAGGGATTTATATGAATAATTTTAAATTTAAAGCATTATTTAAAGCGATTTCAAAGAAAATAGATTTACCCGATAATGCAGTAATCGCCGATTTAGGCTGTAAGGATGCAACATTTCTTTTGGCTTTTCAAGAAGCTTTTCCAAACAAAATCAAGTCAGCTATAGGTGTAGATATAACAGACAAATGGTTTCGGGATGTTAAATATGATAGCCCTATAGAGTTAAAAGTTATGAATTGCTCGAAAAAACTTGATTTTGACGATAACACCTTCGATTTTGTGTTTACAAAGGATATGTTTGAATGTGTGTCGGATAAAGCTTTTTTAGTTAATGAGATTTACAGAATTTTAAAGCCAAACGGTGTTGTAATTTGCGTAAACTGTGATTGGGATAGCATTGCGTATAACGGTGAAAATAAAGAGCTGATTTTAAAAGCTGTTCACGCCTATGCTGTAACAAAGCAACCCTGGATGGATGACCTTGACAGCTGGATTGGCAGAAGGATGTACGGTTTTTTCAATAAAAGTGGCTTGTTTGAAAGCTACCTAAGCGTTCATAATATTGTTGAAACTGAATATTCAAAAGGCACCTTTGGTTACGATTTAAGTGAGGATATTGCTTGGCTTTATAAAGAAAACACAGGAGCGCTCAGTAAAAAAGAATACGAGGAATTTATTAAAAATTTAAAATCAGCTCAAAAGGATGGTAGCTACATATTCACAAAGCCGTATTATATTTATAAGGGCACCAAGAAATGAAGTATGGCTCAAAGGTAAACTTGATTTATCAAATCGAGTTTGGTATAGTATTTTTAAGGTGATTATATGAAATTTTTTAAAAAGAAAGAGAAAACTTTTACAAAGGATAAAGCCGATATTAAACCATTAATTGATTGGCATGGTGGTAATGGCGAAGGCTGCCTTGCTACTGATATGGTAACCAAAAAAGGTTTTAAGGTTGGTTATATGTACAGAGAAAAACCTGACAATGATTTTCCTGATAGTGGGTGGCGTTTTTTTGCAGGCAATGAGGATGACTCATATGCGAACAACCCTAACAATGTGAGAGTATTCGCTATAAATACTATTTGTAATTATGATGCAGATATTATTCCTTACCTTAACGCTGAATATGGAAGCGCATTTGTAAGAATAGATAACAAAACTTTTGCTATTGATGACGGTAGCAGAGAAATATTTGTTGTAAAGAACGATAAGAAATAATGTTCTTTATGTGTTTTAGGAGCGTTTATGAAATTCTTAAAGAGCGAAAAAACAAACACCAAAGCCTTCGCTGTTTGTGGTATTGTTGAGTATGAAGAAAAAATCTTACTTGTTCGCCACACATATGGTACGGCAAAAAACAGGATTCTTTTGCCCGGTGGTTATGTAAAACAAGGCGAAATACCCACAACTGCAGTTGAAAGAGAAATTTTTGAAGAAACAAGCATTGTTTGCAAGGCAAAGGAGCTTTATTCTATGCAGTTTAAAGCCGAGCAATGGTGTGCCGTTTTTACAATGGAGTATGTTTCGGGAGAAGCAAAGTCAGATGGTTACGAAAATAGCGAGGTTTTGCTTTTAAGTGTTGATGATGCTCTTTCAAGAGAGGATTTAACAAATATGAGCCGAGAAATTTTAATTGCATACAAAAGCAATAAAAACGGACTTGCAAAAAGCGAATATATTGCTAAGGAGTATACAGAAAAGAATTACGCTATTTTTGGAATATAAAAGGTAACAAAAATAAAAACAATTTGAAGTTTTAAATGTGCGAGGTGCTTATGGAAAAACTTACTGTTAAACAAGTTGTTGAGGCAAACTTTACTGTTAGCCCACAAAGTCCCGTTATAAAGCCGTTTGGTGGCTCCTGGGTTGTGGCAGACCCGTCTTTGCTTACGCCCGAAATGTGCCACGATAATAAATACCATATGTTTTTGCACACACAGGTTGGTGTTTTCCAGTTTGTAAGTGATGATGGCATCAGCTTTAAAAAGCTGCAAAAGGTTGTGGGTAGAGCAATGCGCCCGAATATTAACCGTGTTGGTGATACCTACTACCTTTTTTACGAAAGAACACGTCCATTGCTTTTTAATGCTTTAAATGTGGTAAATCTCGCTAAATGGAAATCTGAAATTTATGTTACCGAAAGTAAGGATTTGCTTAATTGGTCAAAGCCTTACCTTGTGATAGGCAACACAAGGGATTTTGAATGCTGTAAAACAGGTATTTCCATTTCAAACCCATTTCTTTTGCAGGATGGTGATATTAACAGGCTCTACTACTCTTGTGGTATGACATATATTGAGGATTGCAAATTTTGTGAGCCTACATATATCACTTACGCAGAAAGCAAAAATATTACACAGGGCTATGTTTCGGCAGAAGCACCCCTTATTGCACCCGATAAAGAAAAGCCTTACCTCAACCTTTGCAGTGGCTGTATTAAGGTGTATAAGCTAAGCGATGGCTATATAGGTATTCAAAACGGCTTGTATGAAAAGGACGGCAAAAGCCACTCTGCTATTTTCTTAATGACATCTAAAGACGGCCTTGCTTTTGAGTTTGAAAAAATGCTTGTTGAGCCACAGGTTGTGCACGGTAAGGATTGGATGAAGCAGTTTGTATACGCAAGCCACCTTGTGCGCTGTGGCGATGAATTAAGGCTGTATTTTAATGCAAGAGATAAGGCAAACCCCATTTTAGGTAAAGAGTGTATCGGCTTTGCACAGGCACAAATCGGAGAATAATTTTAAATGAAAACATCTAAAAAAATTATAATTGCAGTAACGGGAGTGGCTATTCTTGTAGCAGGCATAGTGTGTAAGCAGCATTTTTTACTTATGGTGCCGTTGTTTGTGTCCCTTTTTGTAATGTCCTTTCAGTCAGAGGCAAACCGTATAGGCTCATTAATTGGCGCAATAAATGCCCTTATATACACAGCTACCTATACATATATGGGTGTGTACGGCTCTGCAGCCTCTTCGCTCCTTTTAAGCTTTCCGTTGCAATTAATAACATTTTTCAATTGGAAAAAGCATGCCTACAAAAAAACAGTTATGTTTAAAAAGCTATCCGCAAGGCAAAGGGTAATTTTTTCTGTAGCAGGTCTTGCTTTGTGGGGTGCTTTAGCCTTTGCCTTTGTAAAGCTTGAGTATGAGTATGCAATATTCGACAGCCTTCTTTTTCTTTTGGGCTTTGTGGTGCCCGTACTTACGGCACTTGCTTTTATTGAATACACATATTTGTGGATTATACAAGCAGTTGTTGGCTTGTTTTTAAATGTACAAATGGCATTTAATGACCTTAGCCAAATAACATATTTAGTTTACGGTGTGTATGCTCTCTACTGTGTGGTTTTAGCATATAAAAATGTGCATAAATTTTATAAAGAACAGCAAAAAGTAGTGTTAAAATAATCTGTTTCAGAGGTGTTTATATGATTTTTAAAAGCTACGATAGTGAAATTAAAACTAATTATGCCAATAAAGATGACTTTTTCAGATACCCTGCAGATGTTATGGTAGAATATAACCAATGTATGGAAGAAGGCCTTGACGTTGAAGGGTATAAAGCCTTTTTTGAAGAGGTAGCAGCCCTTCCGATTGGTGAAGAAAAAACAAAAAAGAGCGATGAGATTTTTGCAATTGTAGCAAGAGCAGGCTTGAGGGCAGACTACCCGTACAATGAGCCTAACAGCTTGCAAAAAATAAAAGAGCTGCGAGATGGGTATGAAATAAAAGGCAATATGCCTGATAGGACAACTTTATATAAAAAGCTCCTTGGCGCTTGGACAGGCAGAGCCTGTGGCTGCCTTTTAGGTAAGCCTGTTGAGGGTGTAAGAAGCAACGGGCTTATTCCACTGCTCAAAGCTACGGGTAACTACCCAATGCACAGGTATATTTTAAGAGCTGAGCTTACAGAGGAAAAATGCGCTGATTATAAATACCTTTTAAAAAACAAGGCATATGCAGATATAGTTGACGGTATGCCTGTAGATGACGACACAAACTATGTTGTGCTCTCGCAAAAAATTGTTGAGGAATACGGTAGGGCATTTAAGCCTACAGATGTAGCCTCTGCCTGGTTAAAATATCAGTCTGTTTACTCTTATTTCACAGCTGAAAGAGTTGCTTACATAAATTTTATTAACTGCATAGAGCCACCTGCATCAGCAATGTATAAAAATGTGTGCAGGGAGTGGATTGGCGCACAAATAAGGGGCGATTATTTCGGTTACATTTGCCCGGGCGACCCTGAAAAAGCAGCCCAAATGGCGTATAACGATGCTTGCATTTCTCACGTTAAAAACGGTATTTATGGTGAGATGTTTGTTTCTGCAATGCTTGCGTGTGCTGCTGTTACAGATAGCATTGAAGCTATAATTTTAGGTGGACTTTCTCAAATTCCTAAAACCTCAAGGCTTTATGAGTCGGTTATGAAAATATTAAACGACTACAAAAACGGCGTTAGCCTTGATGAGTGCTACAATTATATTTACTCTGCGTACGATGAGCACACAAGCCACGGCTGGTGCCACACTATATCAAACGCTATGATAGTTGTTGCAGCCCTTCTTTACGGCGAGGGTGATTTCGGCAAATCAATCTGCACAGCAGTGGGTATGGCGTTTGATACAGACTGCAACGGTGCAACGGTAGGCTCCGTGCTTGGTATGCGTGGTGGTATTGATTGTATAGATGATTACTGGCAAAAGCCTATAAACAATAAAATTCATACATCAATATTCGGTGTAGGCACAGTTAATATTGCTGAAATGGCAGAAAAAACTATGGAACATATAGTATTGGTGCAGGTGTGTGAGTATGAAAAATAATGATGCTATAGAGATTTTGTTTATTCGCCACGCAGAAACTGATTATAACGATTGGGAAGGGCGAGACCCAAGCGATGGCGAGCTCACTCCAAACGGCGAAAAGCAATGTAATATATTGGGTGAAAGGTTAAAGTCTGTTGAGATAGATGCATTTATTTCAAGCTCTCTTTTGCGTGCCTTTAAAACGGCGGCAGGTGTGTGCAGGGCCAAAGGGAATGAGCCTGTAATAGAAATTTGCCCTGAAATAATAGAGTGTGGTTGCACACCCGGCTATTACGGCTGTACACAGGAATATCTTTCTCAAATTTATAAAAATACAAAAATGTGTACAAATCTTTTTGGCACAGAGGGATATACATTTGGTTGCGAAAGTGTAGAGGATAACAATGTCCGTGCACAAAAATTGGTGGACTATATTACCCAAAATTTTACATATGGCGACAGAGTTGCTGTTTTCAGCCATCATGGTATGTTGGAATATTTAATTCCTACAGCTTTAGGCATTAAAACACGAGAATTTTATTTTTCTCTTGATAATATATCTATTACGGTAGTAGATATTTGCCGTGACGGAAACCGTATTTTACGCTGTGTTAATAAAAGCAATTTTTAATGTTAATGGAAGTGATACTATGAGCAACAAAAAGAAAACTATAATAGAAAGCGTAGTAACAACAGTCTTTTTAGGCCTTCTTATTTACGCATCATACTCCTTGTGGTATGTATTTTACGGCACAGACAGTGATTTTGAGGTGCACCTTTACACAGTTCTTTCAGGCTTTGCCTTAGGTTGGTTCCTTTCGCTTTTGGTAGGCGCAATTTTCAAAAAGGCAAATTGGATTCCTAAGCTTATTGCCTTTGTAGCAGGTAACGGCTTTTTTCAAGGCTTAATATGGGGCTTTAATGCAAAGCTTAACCCAACCTGTACAGATAATGAGCCTGTAGTTATAAAAACATATACAGTTGTGTTTATAATATCTGCACTCTCTTTACTCGTTGCCTTTATTTTAAGAGCAAGGGTGGGGTATAAGGCACTTAATGTTATATTGGCAATTGTTTATTTTATAATTTCTTGTGGTGGTGCTGTGGTGTTTAATATAGAAAACATTAAAGCGCTTGAGTATAAAAAGAATATTAAGTTCGGCTCCATTACAGCAGAAGAAACGGCACTTACTAAAGAGGAAACACAGCTTTGCCTTGATTGGTATAAGGCTAATTTCTTTGGGGATAAAAAGGATTATCCATTCACCTTTAAGGTTGACGGAAAAAAATTTAACCCTGCAGAATGGGAGTATAATTTAACAGAGTCACCTGAGTTCGGCTCAGTATACAGAAACGGTAAAACAGAGTATATAGCTTTAACCAATGCTCAATATGGCCTTGAGGTTAAGGTGGAATTAACTGTATTTGAAAGCAGCGCAACCTGCCAATGGAAGGTTGATATTAAAAATACGGGTAAAGGCAATTCCGGTGTAATCAGTGATTTTTACGCTCTCAACACAGGCTTTAATACAGGCAAGGCAGACCTTTACTATTCAATAGGCAGCGATACAGCAGCAGGTGATTTCTCTCTCTGCAAAAAGAAAATATCTGCCTCAGCATTAGGCTTTAGTGGTGCAGACGGCAAGCCTACACAAACTTATTTGCCATACTTCAACATTAACGGCGAAAATGCTCAAATGCTTCTTGCTGTTGGTTGGACAGGACAGTGGGCAGCCTCTTTCTCACAGAAAAACGGAGCAACTGACATTACAGTAAAGCAGGAAAGCCTGGAAGCATACCTTCTTCCCGACGAGAGTGTGCGCTCACCACTTGTTTCTTTAAGCTTTTATAAAAATGCTAACCCACTTAAGGGCTTCAACCTTTTCAGAAGCTGGGTAATGAATAGCGTATATCCTGAAGAGGTAACAAAAAATTATTATACGGTAATGGAGGTTGCAGGCCCTACTTCAACAAGGACCTCGGATGAAATTATCGGTATACTTGATAACGAAATTGCCGATTACATTTACGACGAAATAGATGCGTTTTGGATGGATGCAGGCTGGTACACCTATAACGAGGGCTGGTACGATGGCGTAGGTAACTGGACAGTTGATACTTCGAGATACGATAACGGTATTTCAGAGCTCTCCTCATATGCTAAAAACAAAGGCTTGGGACACGTGCTTTGGTACGAGCCCGAAAGACTTTTCAAAGATACACATTTTTACAATATCGGCTCACAAAATCAAGAGTGGCTTATAGATGTTGGCGATGACAACATAATGTTTAACCTTGCAAATGAGAATGCCTTTAATTACTACTGCGAATATCTGCTTAATTCAATGAAGGAAAACGGCATAACCGTTTACAGGCAGGATTTTAACTTTGCTCCATTACAATACTGGCAAAAGGCAGATGCAGAATATTATGATGGCAGAACAGGTATTTGTGAAAACCATTACGTAACAAACCTTTACCGTTTTCTGGATTATCTTACAGAAAATATTGACGGACTTATAATTGATAACTGTGCGTCAGGTGGCAAGCGCCTTGATTTGGAAATGACGTATCGTAGCATAGCCTTCTGGCGAAGCGACTATAACTGTTCATACCACGGCGATTTATTTGAAGCTACACAGTCCCAGACATACGGTGTTTCCTTCTGGCTGCCTATAACGGGTGCTAACCTTTATATGGAGGATGAGTACGCAGCAAGGTCTGCAATTATGCCGTTAGTGCTTATGGATTTCTATTCACACCAGCACCCGGAGTTTGGCCTTTATAACGAGCAAAGAGCTCTTATGGGTGGCAAGTATTACCCACTTGATTTTGGTAGCTTTGATAAAGATAAAATACACGCAATGCAGTTCTCTACCGATGATGCAAAGCAGGGTATGGCACTTGTTTATAAAAGAGCAGATGTGTTCAGCAAAGAGTATACCGTTGTATTAAACGGTCTTATTCCTGCACAGGAATACACCCTTTACGATATAGACGCACCTGATAAAACATATACCTTAACAGGTGAGCAGCTTATGAGTGAGGGATATACACTTGAACTCCCCAAAGGTGAGAAAGCAATTGTTTTGATGTTTGAAGCGAAGTAAGAAGCAGATAGTAATTAGCTGTTAGCAAATAGCAGATACCAGAGCTGTCGCCTTTATTTTAGTAAAGGATATGGGTAAGAGAACGACCCACCACCGTTCCGACTAAGAAAAAAAGGATAGTACATCGCACGGAATGTACTATCCTTTTTTGGTTTATTGAGGAACGGTCCCCCTCCCTATGATTACGCACAGGGGTGTAAAGGCTTCGCATCACGTTAACTATTGCAAAGCTTTGCTATCTGCTACCCTGCGAAGTTTTATAATTGCAACGCAGTTCCGAAATTCCTAATTCCACGTTCCTAATTACTAATTTTCAGCTTATTTATGATTCTTTATGTAATATTTATAGAACTTAACGCAGTTTGCTACTTCCATTACGCCAATGCTTTCGTTTGCAGCGTGCATAGCAGCAAGCTGTTCGTTACTCATTTTAATTGGGCAAAAGCGTAAGCAGTTATTTGCAATTGACTCGTAATGTCGGCAGTCTGTTCCACCTGTCATAAGGTATGGAATAACACCTGCATCGGGGTAGCATTCGTTAAGGCATTTTTTAAGGAAGCCGAACTCCTCGCCCTTGTAATCAACACTGCTTGAAGCATCTCTTGCGTGTATAACCTCAAGCTCAAGGTCATATTTATCTGCGTATTTTTTCAATACTGCAAGGGATTCTTCAACATTCTGGTGTGGAGCAGTACGAAGGTTGCAAACCACATAAGCCTCTGATGGAATAACATTTGGTGTGTTAGAGCCACCTGCCATTGTGCAGCAGAAGGTTGTTTTTGTAAAGGCGTTACACATTGGTGAAACCATAGGTAGAACCTTTGTAAGCAAGCCCTTAAACAGCCACATATTGCCAAGCACCATTCTTAATGGGAAGCCAAGGTAAGGTGCAGCCTGGTCAAGCATTGCATATACAGCGCCTGAAAGCTCAGCCTTAAAGGGTTTATCCTTTTCAATATCTGCAACAAATTTTGAAAGCCTTGCAAGTGGTGTGTTGCTTTTGGGAGTAGAGGAGTGTCCACCCTTGCCCTTTGCAATAATTTTAATATCGATATAGCCTTTTTCAAGTATACCGATTGCAGCACACCAGCCCTTCATTGTAGGTAACTGGTCTTTAAGTATTGCGCCACCCTCATCCATTGCAACATCAAGGTGTACGCCCTTTGACTTAAGGTAATTAACAAGCTTTGGTGCGCCCTCACCCGAAATTTCTTCATCTACTGCAGTTGCAAGGTAAATATCGCAAGGTGGCTCAAAGCCCTCTGCTAAAAGCTCTTCAATAGCTTGAAATTCTGAAAATACTGTTGATTTACAGTCCATAGAGCCTCTGCCGTGAATGTTTCCACCCTCAATTTCACCTGAAAAAGGAGGCTTTTCCCAGTTAGGCTCATCTGCTGTAACAACATCCTGGTGGCCCATAAGCAAAATTCCGTTTCGCTTTGGGTCCTTACCGGGCCAACGGAAAAGAAGGTTGCCTTCAATTTCGGTGCATTCAAGCTTTGAGAAAATAAGAGGGAAGTTTTTCTTCATTACCTCGTGGAGCTTGTAAAATTGTGTAAGGTCCTCATTACCTCTTAAGGATATTGTAGGCACCTTAATCATTTCTGAAAGCTTTTGTGCGTAATCGTTTGCCTCTTCTTCGGTGGGGTTGATGGCAGGGGCTTTTGTGTTTGGCTTTGCCTTAATTAACGCTGCCTTAATTGCTGCAGCTATAAGCGCAACAACAAAAACTGCAAGAACGGTAAGCAAAGCAATACCAATGTATTTCATAGTATCATTCCCTTTCGGATATATAATAAAATAATTATACTACTATTTTTTTTACAAGTAAATGTAAAAGTATTATTTTTCCCCTAATAATTCCTTCATTTTTTCAAGCTGCTCTGTTGTAGGTGCAAAATCGGGGTGTGAGCAGCAAGGAATACTTGGCTGTGTGCCGTCTGTGAAAAGGAAGGGTGATTTCCTGTCGTTTTCATACTGCTTTCGGCATTTCTCAAGGTGAAAGTCGGGTATATCGTAGCAAGCGCTACCGTTAAGAATTGAACGGTGTGCAAGTATTGCAACGCTTGCCATAGTAACGGCAGAGTGAATGTCATACGGGTGCTCAGGCTGACGGTTTTCTTTTATGCAGTTAAGAAACATTCTTGAAACAATGTAATCTCCACCACCGTGCCCGGCTTTTTTTATAAATTCCTCGTCTGCATCATTCCGGGCAGGCTCATAAAGATTAACCTCTTCCTTGCCTTCAGGTATTGCCCATTCGCTGTATCGTAGCATTACCTTTTCGCCCATACCACGCAGGTTTTCAATCTGCCCGTTTTCGCCACAAATTCTGTAGGCATTGTGGTGTGCGCCAAAGGCTCCACAGCCCGTTACCCTGAAAACAGAGTCATCATCGTTGAGCGTTGTGATAATTGCAGCCCTGTCGCCAACACGTCTTGCAGTTGCCGTCTCCTTTATCGGTGAAAAAACAGCCGTTGCACTTACCCTTTTAGGGGTTGCGCCTGTTGACCACATAAGTGGTGCAAGGGAATGTGTTATGTAGTAGGAGCGAGGCAAATAATTTCGCCAATGGTCTGTAAAATACACGGCAGTCTTGTTGAATTCCAAGTCATCAGGTCGATAGGGGTGGTTGTATTCGCCCTCGGCATAAAGGAGCTTACCCAATGTGCCACCGTCGCAAACACGCTTCATTTCTCGGTTAAAGCTCATTTGGGGGTAGTTTTCTGCAAGCATATATATTGAACTGCTTTTTTCGTAGGCTCTTATAAGCTCTACGCCCTCTGCCATAGTGCCGTTTGAAATGCACTCGCACAGCACGTGTAAATTCTTTTCAAAGCATTTTATAACAAATGGTGTGTGCTCGTGAAAATAGTTTGCTACAACTACTGCATCCATTTCGTGCTTAATAAATTCATCAAAGCAGGAATATGGAGTAACCAAGGTGTTATTTAACTCTTCAAGACCTTTTTTCAGCCTTTCCTCATTAAAATCACAAAGGGCAACAATTTGCGCACCTGCAAGGGTAAGATTTTGAGCAAGATCTATACCTCTGCCTGCACCAAAAATGCCTATTTTAATTTTATTCATAAGAGTACCTCCAAATAACCGGTTTGCTTGAACAACTTTAGTTTAACAAACGGATTAAAAAAACACAATAGAAACGGATTATTTTATAATGCTAAAAAGATAAAGTTTACTGTTTTGGTTTGTTGATTTTTATCAGGTTATGTGGTATCTTTTATAAGGTAATGTGCGTTTGTGTTAACAAAATTATAAGGGATAGAGTTATGTTTAAGGTAACAGTGAACGGCAAATTCTACACGGCAGAGAGTGGTGCGCTTCTCTCTGTGGTATTAAGTGAAAACGGAATATGGGTAGAGCATCCTTGTGGTGGCAAAGGCTTGTGCAAAAAATGCAGGGTTAAGGTCAACGGCAGGGATGAGTTGTGCTGTGCTTATAAAATTAATTCAGATATTACCGTAGAAATACCTGTGCAAGAAAAAGAAGCACGTGAAGAAGGTGTGGATACTTCAGTACCAAACGAAAGCCTGTGCTTGTGCCTTGATATTGGCACAACTACCCTTGAGCTTGCCCTTGTAGACATAAAGAACAAAGAAATTCTTAAAACATTCAAGGCAGTTAACCCACAAATAGCTATGGGGGCAGACGTGATATCACGTATAGCCTATGCAACAGAAAACGGCACAGCTGCTTTGCAAAAATGTGTTGTTAATAAAATAAATGAGTTGATTTCCAAAATGGGTGTTGAAGCAGTCAAAAAAATGTATGTAAGCGCAAATACAACAATGCTTCACATCCTTTTTGGTGAGGATTGCACCTCTTTAGGCGTTGCACCGTATACACCAAAATTTCTTGGCAGTAAAATAGTAGCTGCAAAAGGCTTAGGTATAGAAGGTGTAAAAGAAGTAGAAAGTCTGCCGTGTATAGATACCTTTGTAGGTGCAGATATTGTTGCAGGTGTGTATTTTGCAGGTGAGCCTGCTAAGGGTAAATACAATTTGCTTGTGGACTTAGGCACAAATACAGAAATTGTGCTCTGGAGTGAACAGGGTGGTGTTTGTACCTCTGCAGCAAGCGGACCCTGCTTTGAGGGTGGCAATATTTCCTGTGGAATGAGAGCCACCAAGGGTGCCGTGTGTAGCTTTTCAGAAGGCTCAATGGCTGTTATAGGCAACACAATTCCAAAAGGCTTGTGTGCAAGCGGGCTTATAGATGTTGTTGCCCACCTTATTAAAAAAGGTAAAATTGACAGTACAGGCTATATGGCAGATGATTTCAGCATTGCCTACGGCGTATCCCTTACAGGTGAGGATGTAAGAGAGTATCAGGTAGCAAAATCTGCTGTGTATTCCGGAATACAGACCCTTGTAAACGAACTGAAAATTTCTTTTGCTGATATTGATAAAGCATATATATGTGGTGGCTTTTCACAAGGGTTAAATATTAAAAACGCAGTTTTTACAGGTCTTATTCCTAAAGAGCTTCAAGAAAAATGTGTGCTTTTGGGCAATTCCTCTCTTAGTGGCACAGTAAAGTATGCCGTTGAGAAAAAAGCAGATAATTTCCTTCTTGAAAATTATAAATATATTGATTTGGCAGAGCATCCTTTTTTTGCAGGTGCTTTTATAAAAAATATGGAGGTCTTTTCGTGAAAAGGTTTTTAAGTATGCTTTTATGTGTAGCAGTTGTATTTGCCTGTATACCTGCTGTTAGTGTAGGCGCAGACTCCGTTATTGAAATATTTGACAATGACGGAAATCAAATTACCGAAAAACAATATTTACAGGAGTACAGGACTGCACAGCTTAAAGCGTTGACTCCCTCAACAGGCGAGGACGGGGGAGTTACGGGAACTGAGCTTGATACCTCTGCAGGTAATTATGTTGAATGGAAGAGCAATCTTCCTCTGCTTGCTAATGTTGACGAAACCGGTAAGGTTACAGCCTATGATTTTTCGAAAAGGGCAGTCATTCAGCTTTGGATAGATGAAAATATAAGAACGCTTCCTCTTGTTGGCGATGCAACTGCTGAAGCAATTTGGAAAGCAATAGATTCAAGTGGAATTGACCTTGACAATGCAGATACTAATACAATTGTTGGTATCGTTTCCACTATTACAGGTGATTCTTTGGGCGAGTCCTTGAGAAGCTACCTTGATAATATGAACGTGGAAATTACAGCCACGCTTTATGATGCACAGGGTAATAAAATAGGCTCCGATAAGGTGGAGTTTGTAATAGAAAAGAGCCTTGTTGCGTCAGTTGCCCCTACAGGCGTTCACATTACTAATAAAAAGGTTGTGCCTACCACAGTTGCTGTGGGTGCAACAGTACAGCTTTACGGAGCCTGTACCCCTGTAAGACTTGGTCAGGGTGTAAAGTGGAGCATAGGGTCAGGCCTTCTCGATTCCGAATCAAAAAACCACGCAACTGTAAGCGAGGATGGTCTTGTGACCTTTACATCGCCCGGTACGGCTACGGTAAAGGTTAACCCATCAAGCACTATTTACGGCACGTTTTCCGATACAATAACCTTTACCATTGTTGACAGAGCTGCATTGCCTGTAGAAAGCTTTGATATTACAGGCGAGGCCTCTGTAGGCGAAGGTGAAACAATAAAGCTTTCTGTAAATAACGTTTTTCCGGCAGGTGCATATCAAGGTGACCTGGTGTGGTCAAGCTCGGATAATGCTATTGCGGTTGTTGATGAAAACGGTATTGTAACAGGTCTCGACGGTGGCAGTGGGCTTACCTATTCCAAAAATGTAACAATTACAGCCACAATGGGTGGTGTAGCAAGAAGTGTAGAAATCAAGGTTACTCGACCACTCCTTGCAAATATTTCCTCTGTTGAGGTTTTGGGCGACCAAAGCCTTGGTATAGGTGCAACGAGTACATATACGGGCACAGTTTTTCCTGAAAGGCTTAATACCTCCTCAAGCGTTTCCAGAGAATGGGGTATTGTTGACGCTGTAACAGGTGAATATATTTCTGCTTCACAAAATGCCCCTGCAGAAAACGCAGTTGCCAGCGTATCAGCAGAAGGTGTTGTTACCTGTGTGGGCGCAGGTGTTGTTACAATTTTTTGTAAGGCAACCTACAATTCAAGCAGCGCTATCGGTACGTACCAAATTGTTTGTGGTAAGGCTATTACCGATTTTAAAATATATGGTTCGGCTTCTGTCAAGGAGTGTGGTACGTCACAGCTTTATATTTCTGAAATTAATCCTACCGACTATGAGGCCGAGCTTCTTAAAACCGTTGTATGGACTATTAGCGACGATAGTGTGGCATCTATAAGTGAAAGTGGATTACTTTTAGGCAGAGATGCAGGTGGCCGGTCAGGCTCATCCTCGAGAACTGCCGTTGTTACTGCAACAGTATCAGGCATATCAAGGTCTATTACAATAACTGTAACAGGGCAGGGGCTTATTGCCATAAATAAGTATTCAGATGCAAAAATTGAGGGTAACGAATGTGTTATTGTTGATATTCCAAGGCAATACACTCTAAAAACCTATCCCGAAAGAATTGATAAATCTGCAACCTATTGGGGATTGCAGACGGATGAGGGTGGCGCACCTTGGGTTGCTTCGCAGACCTATGGTGGTGATAACAGAAACACCGAAAATAGCAACGCATCCATTAGTAACGAGGGTGTTTTAAGTGGTAAAAAAGCAGGTAAAACTGTTGTTTACGGCTTTGCAAAAAATCTTTTATCTACGTATATTGAAGTAAAAAAAGAAATAGACGTTATTGAAATTGTACCTGCAAGCATCACTCTGAAGGAACCCGAAAAAACCGAGTATATAGAGGGTGTAACAGAGCTGGACCTTTCGGGTATGGAGGTTTACCTCAACTATTCTAGGGAAGAGGTTGGCAAATATTATCCCGATGCAGAAGCTTTAACAGATGCACAGCTTTCTGCACAGGTTACAGACTATACTGTAAGCGAGCTTAATACAAGCCTTCTTGATGCACCGCAGTTTATTATAGTTTCGGTTGAACGTGCGGGAAAAACAATGAATGCAGTGTTTGCCGTAACTATTGCATCAAAGCATGTTTCCTCTCTCTCTATTACTCCCGAAAAAACGATTTATATGGAGGATGAGGAAATCGATTTCTCCGGACTTAAGGTTGTAGCTAATTTCCTCAATTGTGAAAGTGAACAGGTTACCGATTATGAAGTTGATTATACCTCCTTTGACTCTTCGCTATACGACGTAGAGCAAAATGTAAGGGTTATCTATTCTCATGCAGGCAGAACCGTCGAAGCGACGTTCCCTATAATTATATACGGCTACCCTGTAATCACAGTCCAAAGCAACGCCTCGTCGGGTGGATGGAGCAGCACAAGTCTGGGCTTTACACTTTCCAGCACACACAGCTTGGAGGGCGTTACCTACTATTATAAAAATGAAGGTAGCTCAAACTGGATATCAATTGCAGGAAACGAGTGCTATTTCTTCGGTAACAGAGATGAGGTTATTTACTTTAAAGCTGTAAACAGCGCCGGTATCGAAAGCAAAATAACACAGGGTTTCAACGTGCGAATAGATGAAGTTACACCTATTTTCAGTACCACAAAAAGTAACACAAGCATAACTAACCAAGATTATGAGGTGCAGCTTTCTGTTGAGCAAATCGGTAAGTCGGGTGTAGACAGCATAACCGTAAACGGTGAGAACGTTGATAAAACCACACTTAGCTTTACCGTTTCACGAAACGGAGAATATACTGTTATTTTAACAGCAGGCAATGGCTTAACGTGTGAAAAAACGGTTGTTGTTAATAACATTGATAAGCAGGCTCCCGGTATAACGGAGGTTAAGCTTTTCCAAGAGGCAGACCTCCCTTCAAGAGAAACAGAGGGCGTTTTCGGTTTGTATTTTAGTGGAGATGTTTTTGCAACAGTTGAAGCAGAGGATAGTGGTGTTGCAGGGATTTCTCATCTTATGTATCGCCTTGTGGATAAGCAGTATAATCCGATTTCCGATTGGGTTGAAATAATGCCTGAGCAAACGGGTGTGTGTAATAGCCAGTTTGTTGGCTACTTTGAGTTTGTGGCAGTAGATAAGGCGGGTAACCTTTCATCATCAACGTATTCAAATGGCTTTACAAGAGATAGCGTAAAGCCTGTTATTACAAGTCTTAATGCATTATACGGTGATAAGGAATATACAAGCGGCTTTTGGTCAGATTCAATTGTAGAGCTTACTCCTCAGGCAGATGCTTTTTCGGGTGTGTACGAATTTATATACAGCCTTAATGGTGGTCCGTGGGTAAAGCTTGATACACAAACCCTTACCGTGCTTACAGAAGGGGTGCACAATTACAGCTTTAAGGCGATATCTTATTCAGGCCTTGAAAGTGATGCTTATGAAATCACAGTAAATATAGACAGAACAGCTCCAATTATCAGAGTTGATTTTGAAGGTACCTTTGGCAGATGGACAAATGAAGCTGTTACCTTTACCCTTGGTACGTTGAACAGCTGTCCGTCGGGCTGTACTTATTACTATAACTGTGGCCAAGGCTGGGTAAAGCTTGATTCAAACGTTGCAAGGCTTACTGAAAGTACAAACGCCTACTACCGTTTCAAGGCAGTGAATGGCGCAGGGCTTGAAAGCGCAGAGTCGGATTCATACCTTGTAATGATAGATAACGTAAAGCCAAACGCACAAATTATAAAGGCTGTTGAGGGCAAAACAGACGCCCCATATGATATAGTTGTTGTTCCTGTAACAGGTGAAGCAGGTACAAACAAGGTTTATTTCAATGGCGAGGATATAACCGAGAGCCTTACCTATACAGTAAGCGAAAACGGAAAATATATGCTCACCATTATCGGTAACAATATGCTTTCAAGCACAATTGCTGTAGAAATTACAAACTTCAGCGTAATTCCGTCTGTAAGCTTTACCTACGAAAAGCTGGATGAAGACACAATTAAAATTACAGGCTATAGTGGAAATGCAAGGAACGTAACAATTCCATTTGAAATAGACGGTTATACAGTAGTAGAGCTTTCGTCAAATGTTTTTAATGGCAACACACTTGTTGAAAGCATAAACGTTGCACCGACAGTGGAAATAATCGGTGAAAACTGCTTTGCAAATTGCCCTGCACTTAAAAAGGTTACAATATGTGAAGCAATGGTAGCAATGGATTACTCTGCTTTTGAAGCTTCACCTAACGTAGTGCTTTATTGTTACGAGGATACAGAGGCAATGTACTTTGCTATTACTACGGGAATTGACTACGTGCTTCTTGGAGTTTCACCTAAAGGTAAAACTATTATAAACGATGAAGCAGCTATGATTTTTACTGCACAGACTAACATCACCTTTTTTGGCGATATAATTTCTGCTGAAGGCTACACTGTAATGGCAGTGCCTTCGCTTATGCCTTCAGAGGGTATTCAATTTTTTGGTACAGGCTCTCTCCTTTACCTATTTAGAGGTGGAAGGCTTGAAAAAACATATACACTTATCGTATATGGCGATGTAGATTCGGATAGTGTTGTAGATGGGCTCGATGTTTTTATGGTACAAAAAGCACATACAGGCGCCATAGAGCTTACTGACGAATACCTGCTCTCTGCTGATGTTAATAGCAGTGGGTTTGTGGATGCCGGAGATTATCAGCATATTATAAATATTGCATTAAAGTAATTGTGGAGGTTTTTATGGAGATTTTAGCATATATTTTAAGCTTTTTAGGTCTTGCATCAATGATTGCTGCATCCCTTGTAAAAGGCAAAAATATGAAGCTTATTTTATTTTTTGTTTGTTGTGGTAATGCCTTTGTTGGTGTAGCCTTTTTGCTTGAGGGTAAAGGTCTTAATGGTGCTGCATCCTGCTTTGTAGGTGCAGTAGTTACAATAATAAACTATTTCTTTGAGGCAAAGGGTAAAAAGGTGCCTAAATTCCTTACGCTTGTTTACGGCTTAGTGTTTACTGTAGTTAACCTTATTGTAAGTGGTGGCTTCGTCGGTGCAGATACATTAGGCGTTGTGTGTGGCTTAATCGCTATTGCTGCTACATGGATGTTCTGTATGTGCATCGGCCAGGAAAACGGCTCAAAGTATCGCTTCTGGACTATTCTTAATATGGGTCTTTGGCTCATTTATGATGTTATAAGTGGCTCCTACAGCGTGCTTGTAAGCCACATTTTACAGTTCCTTTTCCCAATTGTTGGCAAGGTGCTTTTCGACAGAAAAAAAGAGGATAAATAATATTGAGAAACACAACTGAAAGGTTGTGTTTCCTTTTTTTATGTGATATATTAAAATCAATCTATTTTCAAAAGGAGTAATAGCTATGTCCGAAAAAGTAATTTTAATTTTAGTTGACGGTATGCGCCCTGATGGTATGATGCAGTGTGGCAACCCATTTGCACAAAAGCTTATTGAAAACAGCACATATACATTAAATGCAACAACTGTTATGCATCTGTAACACTTCCTTGCCATATGTCTCTTTTTCACAGCGTTAACCCGGACAGGCACGGTATTTTAACAAATACATATGTGCCACAGGTGCGCCCTATAAAGGGTATGTTTGATGTTTTTGAAGAGGCAGATAAAAAGTGCGCCTTTTTCTACACCTGGGAGGAGCTTCGTGATTTATCACGCCCCGACCACCTTCACACAGCACTTTGCATAAACCAGCATATGCAGGCAGATACAGACATTAAAATTACAGATGCAGCTATTAAATATATTAACGAGGAAGCACCCGACTTTTTATTCCTCTACCTTGGCGAAACCGATGAGGTTGGTGGCCACGACTGTGGCTGGATGAGTGAGCAGTATATGAAGAGCGTAAGCAAGGCTCTCTCTTGTGTGGAAAGGCTTCAGGGCGCTATAAGCGATGACTACACAATTATTCTTTGTGCTGACCACGGCGGCCACGACAGAAGCCACGGCTCCGACAAGCCTGAGGATATGACAATCCCTGTGGTTTTATGTGGCAAGCCATTCCAAAAGAATAATGAAATTACAGGCGTTTCTATAAAGGATATTGCAACAACAATTGCAAGTCTTTTAGAGGTTAAGCCTGCTAAAGAGTGGGAAGGTAAGGTTATTTCTTAATTCGAGGTGTTTTTATGAGATTATCTACTACAACAGGTGAGCTTGCAAAAATTTTCGGCTTTAATAAGTGTATTGATATTTTAGCTGCAGCAGGGTACGACTGTGCCGATTTTTCACAGTTTGATGAATATGTTTACGGTAAAGAGTACAGTAAGGAATTTCTTGTTGAATTGCGTAAATATGCAGAGGATAAGGGCATTGCTTTTAATCAGTCTCACGCCCCGTTTGGCTCCTCCTTTGCAGATGAGGAAAAAACCAAAAAGCGCTTTGCAGAGATTACCGAAGCAATGAAAAGAGCGTCATACCTTGGTGTTGAAAACATTATTGTGCACCCCTGCCAGCACATTAAATATGCACAAGATGGTAACCCTGAAATTCTTTTTGAATATAATATGGAATTTTATTCAAGACTCATTCCTTATTGTGAGGAGTACGGTATAAAAGTTGCTTTAGAAAATATGTGGCAGCATACAGGTATGATTAATCATTCCACCTGCTCACGTCCCGAGGAATTTGTCAGATATGTGGATGAGCTTAATAACGATTGCTTTGTTGCTTGCCTTGATATTGGCCACGCTGCTCTCGTGAGAGAGGATTTACCGGAGTTTATAAGAGCTTTAGGAAACAAAAGGCTTAAATGCCTGCACGTTCACGATGTAGACGGCACAAATGATTCGCACACCTTGCCGTATTTCGGCGTTGTGCAGTGGGAAAAGGTCATGAAGGCACTTGCAGAAATCGGCTACACAGGAGCTTTAACCTTTGAAGCAGATGAGTTTTTGAGAAATGTACCTACAGAGCTTTATTCCGATGCCGAGTGCTTTATGGCAAAAACAGGCCGACAGCTTATAAGTATTTTTGAAAAATAAAAGCAAAGGCACCTGCCTCGGCAGGTGCTTTTTTGAATTAGGAATTAGGAATTAGGAATTGAGGGGAAGCTACTTTGTAAAATTGAAAATGCAAAATTCAAAATTAAAAATTTCGGAACTGCGTTGCAATTGTAAAGCTGCCGGTCGCCAGCTGCCAGGGATTTGCAAAGTTGGATAGAACAACTGTAAGGGCAGGATTGTAGCCTGCCCGAAATCAAAGAGAAACAACGGGACGGCTGAAATCCGTCCCTTACAAGCTTCGCAAAACTTAAAGTAAATCGAAGCCTAACCCTCTTGACAAATCATTCTACAGCGTGTAGAATATAGTTGTACTACAACTTGTAGAATGGAGATGAGCCATATGGCAGATAAAACCTTAGGTGTTGTTGAATCTAAATTTGCAGATATTATTTGGAGCAAAGAGCCACTTTCCTCAAGTGAGCTTTCAAGGCTTGCTGAAAAGGAGCTTGGTTGGAAAAAAACAACCTCCTTTACCGTCTTAAAAAGGCTTTGCGATAAAGGTCTTTTTAAAAACGAAAAGGGTGTTGTTACCTCGCTCGTTTCAAGAGATGAATTTTATTCTATGCAGTCAGAAAGATTTGTTGAGGAAACCTTTCAGGGCTCGCTACCTGCCTTTCTTGCTGCCTTCACAGGCAGAAAAAAGCTTTCAAGGGAAGAGGTTAAGGAGCTTAAAAGGTTTGTTGATGAATATGAGGAGGAATAATTATGTATGAGCTGTTTCTCAATTCTGGCGAAATATTTTTAAACATTCTTAATGTGAGCATAACTGCCTCATGGCTTGTGCTTGCTGTGCTTTGCGCAAGGCTCCTTCTCAAAAAAGCGCCTAAGTGGGTTAATTGCTTGCTGTGGGGTATAGTAGCGTTAAGGCTGCTTGTACCTTTTAATATAGAAAGCGACCTAAGTCTTGTGCCAAGTGGCGAAACTATACCTGTTTCGGAAATTTATACAACTCAGGCAGGTGCTTACACACAGAGCATTGTGCCACAAATAGATAGTGGCTTTCAGGTTGTTGATTCTGTAGTGCAGCCTATAATAAACGAAACCTCTACACGCCCCGTGCTGCAAAGTAATGTCAGCATTATTGCTTGCGTGTGGCTTGCAGGTGTTGTTGCAATGCTTGTTTATGCCTTTATAAGCTTTCTGAAAGTGAAAAAAAGCATCGCACAGGCTATGAAATTAAAAGAGAATATTTACATTTGCGATAATATAGCTACACCGTTTATATTGGGTATTGTAAGACCTAAAATATATCTTCCCTCATCACTTTGCAAGGAAGATGTGCTTTATGTTATAGACCACGAAAAATCACACATAAAACGCCTTGACCACCTGTGGAAGCCCCTTGGCTTTTTGGTACTTTCGGTGTATTGGTTTAACCCTGTAATATGGGTTGCATATGTTTTCCTTTGCAGGGATATTGAGCTTGCCTGTGATGAAAGGGCAATAAAGGAATTTGATATTGAATCAAAAAAAGAATATTCAAATGCACTTATAAATTGCAGCTCACAGCGAAGGCTCGTTTCTGCTTGCCCCTTAGCCTTTGGTGAAACAGGGGTAAAAAACAGAATTAAATCTGTTTTAAGCTACAAAAAGCCTGCCTTTTGGATAATTGTTATTTCTGTTATTCTTTGTGTTGTGCTTTCCATATGCTTTCTTACATCCCCCGTTGCAGGTGTTCCTGCCGTTGTGGAGGAAAAAGGTTATAGCATTATATCTCAAAGGGATACATCAATATATCTTAACATACCAAAGGCTGTTTTCAATGATGATGTTTATACCGAAAAGGGTCAGCTTTTCCGTGAGGGTGAGGTAAAGGCTTTTGAACATAATAATGTCTTTGATAATAGCATAAGCCAAACAGATATTTACCTCACAAGCGCACGTGTTCAAAATGATGAGGTGTATTTAAGCTTTAAGTTTAGCTACGAAAAACTGCAGGACTGTGGAATTATATATACAGGCTACACAACCGTAGGCAAAAAATATACGTATTCCGTTGCTGTCAGGGATGTGAACTCCCTTGTTATAGACGGTGAGCATTACTATGAGGATGAGTGTGTTGTAAGAACAGGCACCACTCAAACAAGCAAGGGTGAAACAGAGTTTTCTGTAAAGCTTTCAAAGGATGCCTTTTTGAAGGCACAAAAGCAAATTACATTTGATGTTTTCTGCACAAGAATTGCCTATGAAAAAAGGGCACTCTATAAAAATATAGATGCAGACCTTGAGCGCTTTGTTGAAAAAACCATTCTTGAACAGGCTAAAAATTACTCAACTGAGGAAGAATATTATTGTGCAGGCTTTATCCCTTTTAAAACAGAAAAGCAGAAGGATAATATTAAAATTTACGCCTTGATTCAGCCAAGTAGCTTTAAAAATGTAGAGGGCGTTTTAGAGCTTGATGGCTTTAGCAGTGCAATACCTGCAACAATAACCGTTAAAAAGGGTGATGAAGGCTATTCGTTAGTTGATTATTGGTGTCTTGAGTCAAACAACACATCCAAGCATTCTCAGGTAGCAGCCCATTTTCCTAAAGAGCTGTGGGAAAAGGGAGATAATGGCATAAATTATTACTACGATGTGCTTCATGAGAAAAATCTTGTTAAGGCAGAGCAGTATTTCTCCAAAGAATTTAAGGATTATGCAGGTAAGTACGTTTACTATGGCTCCGAGGAACACGTAAAACCAAGCCTTCTTCTGAAGGAAAACGGCGAAGCAATATTCAACATATCATCTTACAGTAGCTTTATGCCTGTAGGAACATACAATATAGCTGATGGCGTGTTAACCCTTGTAACATACGATGGTTTAAAGGCTTATACATTTAATGTAACGGAAAAGGGATTTGAATTTGATGCACACAATTCCTCAAGCCTTCCAACCTACAACAATCCATCATCAACAGGCAAATACAACCCTGTGCCAAATAAGGCTGTGTTTATTGCAGAGCATATAGTGGGGCAAAATTCGTATTTTAACGCAACAATACTCGATGTAAGCGCAGACCAAATTCTTGTTGAACCCTTCCCCGATGAAGCAGTAAGCAAAAGTGCAAATAAAATATATGTTTCTCTATCCGGCTGGGTACACGGAGTTTTGCCTATGGTAGGCGATAAAATTACCGTTTGCTACGATGGTATGCTGCAGGAAACCTTCCCTGCAAAGGTGGGTAATACAATTGCTGTGTATAAAATCACCGAAGAGAGTGAGGATGAACCTTCTTCGGTTGAATACCACCTTGGTAACGAGGGCATAAAGTATGTTGAAGTTGTAACAGATACCCTTGTAGATGAGCTTGAGGGAAAAAGAAGCCAATCCAAAAAGGTAATTACAGACCAAAACAAAATACAGCTTTTTATAAAAAAGTTCAACACCGTGCTGGAAAGCTCCTCTATAGATGAGCTTGATACACAGTCTGAATTCATAGGAATCGACCCTGATACAGGCTTTTATGAGGTTGTTTATGTTAACGTTTATGCTGAGGATGGCAGCAGTATCACCGTAACCTTCCCGGGTACAGAAAGAATGCGACTCGGCAAAAACACACGCAGGCTGATAACTGCGTATGAACGGCAAATGCTTTTAGATACACTTTACAATAGCCGGCAGACAGAAATTGATTTCGTCGTAACCGGCACTGTAGGTAAAGTGGATTTATCGAATGAAGAATTTTTGAAAAAAGCATACACCCTTTCAAACGATATGGATTATAAAGAGCTTTGCGATGTTTTCGGTCGCTCTCCGTGTCTTGGGTCATCAAGCGCAATACGAACATATTACTATTTTAACGATGAATATGTTTTGGTTATTGAAGAGGGAATACAGGTTTCTTTAAGAAAAATCTACGACCCCGAATACAGACATACTATAGGATAAAAAGCACCTGCTTCGGCAGGTGTTTTTTTGAATTAGGAATGAGGAATTAGGAATTTTGGGGAAGCCTTGCTAAAATTCAAAATGCAAAATTAAAAATTAAAAATTTCGGAACTGCGTTGCAATTCAATTAGCCACCGGTTGCCGGCTACCGGCTGCCGGGGATTTGCAAAGTTGGATAGAACAACAGTAAGGGCAGGATTGTAGCCTGCCCGTAAGCAAAGAAAAACAACGGGACGGCTGAAAACCGTCCCTTACTATCTTCGTAAATTCATATTGCACTCTTTTGATCCATAATGTATAATCATTTGTAGCAAAACACGAAAAAAGGTGATTTTATGATGGATAAATACGCACGCTTCAGATTTCAGCCCTGCTTGCCTTTGGGTAAGGATGGCAGAAGGGTTACTGCATCCCCTGAGCATATTGCCCTTTCGAAAAAGGCAGCCTGTGAGGGTATGGTGCTTTTAAAAAATGAAAATAACGCACTCCCTCTCAGCAAAACAGAAAAAATTGCTCTGTTTGGCAAGGCTACCATTGAGTATATTAAAGGTGGTGGAGGCAGTGGTGATGTTCACTGCCCATACATCCGTAATATTTACGAGGGCTTTAAAATGAACGGCGTAGAAATCTACGAGCCACTTGTAGATTTCTACAAAAAATATGTTGAGCTTGAAAGCAAAAATATTCCTTCACAAAAAGAAATTGATGCTGTTTGGGATATTGTTAACGCAAACGACTTTTTCACAACTATTGCAGAGCTCGGCAATAAAAACCGTGATGAGGTTACATACGAAACCTTTGCAAGAATGCACGTTAAAGAACCCAAGGTACCCGATGAATTAATAGAGGGTGCTGCACAGTGGGCAGATACTGCTGTTGTTACAATCAGCCGTTTTTCTGCAGAGGGTGTAGACCGTAGAAATCAAGGTGGCGACTACCTTCTTTCCGACCTTGAAAAGGACCTTTTAATTAAAACTTGTGCCCTTTTCAAAAAGGTAGTAGTTGTTATAAACTCAGGTGGCCCTGTTGATTGCGAATTTATTGCAGAAAACGAAAAAATACCTGCACTTCTTTACTCCTGGCAGGGTGGTATGGAGGGTGGTGCTGCTATTGCAGATATCCTCTACGGCAACGTGTGTCCATCGGGTAAGCTTGTAGATACAATTACAAAGAGCTATGACTATTACCCTTGTGTTGAGGATTTCCACGAAAGCTATGAGTATTTTAATTATACCGACGATATCTATGTTGGCTACCGTTATTTTGAAACTATCCCCGGCGCAAAGGATTATGTGCGCTATCCATTCGGCTTTGGCCTTTCTTACACAAGCTTTGAAATAAGTGGTAGAGCTTGCACCGAAAGCGAGGGTCAAATTGTAGCTGTTTGCACCGTTAAAAACACAGGTGCAGTAGCAGGTAAAGAGGTAGTACAGCTTTATTACAGCGCACCACAGGGTAAGCTTGGTAAGCCTGCAAGAGAGCTTGCAGCATTTAAGAAAACAAAGCTCCTTCAACCCGGCGAGAGCGAAACACTTGCACTTTCATTTAAGGCTACCGATATGGCAAGCTTTGATGATTTAGGCAAAATTCAAAAATCTGCATTCGTGCTTGAAAAAGGCACATACACCTTCCATTTAGGTACATCTGTAAGAGATACAGAGCAGTTAGCATTTGAGTATATGGTAGCAGAGGATACCGTAACACAGCAATGCTCTGACTGGTGTAAACCCTTTAAGCTCCCTAAAAGGTTACTTGCAGATGGTAGCTTTGAGGTACTTCCAATGGGTGAAGAGCACTATTTTTACGGCATAAACGAGCCTGTTAGTGCAACTGCACCCGAAAAGCCTGTTATGTTTGATGAAATAGGCAAAACCATTTCAATAGATGATTTTATTGCGCAGTTCACTCTTGAAGAGCTTATGGACTTTGTAGGTGGTAAAGGGCCTACGGGTGTTGCAAATACAGGCTGCTTTGGTGGTATGGCAAGGCTTAATATTCCACCAATTCCAACAGCAGATGGCCCTGCAGGTCTTCGCCTTAACCCCGAAACAGGTATTCCAACAACGGCTTGGCCTTGTGCAACACTTATTGCCTGTGCCTGGGACCCTGACCTTGCCTTTGAGGTGGGCGCAGGTGGTGGTGCCGAAATTCGAGAAAATAATATTGGTATTTGGCTTGCACCTGCCCTTAATATACACAAAAACCCACTTTGTGGCAGAAACTTTGAGTATTACTCTGAGGATCCACTTGTTTCAGGTAAAATTGCTGCAGCGCAAATGCGTGGTATTCAATCACAAAAGGTTGCAGTTTCTATGAAGCACTTTGCTTGTAACAACAAAGAAGCAAACCGTATGGGCTGTGATTCACGTCTTTCCGAAAGAGCCTTGCGTGAAATCTACCTTCGTGGCTTTGAAATTTGTGTTAAAGAAGCAAATCCTTGGACAGTTATGTCATCATATAACCTTATTAACGGTCAACACACCTCCGAAAGCTACGAGCTGCTTACAGGCATACTTCGTGATGAATGGGGCTTCCAAAATATGGTTACAACTGATTGGGGCGTAAAAAATGACCCTGTTAAAGAGGTTAAAGCAGGTAACGATATGAAAATGCACGTAGGCTACCCCGAGGACCTTATGCAAGGCTACAAAAACGGCGACCTTACAAGAGCCGACCTTGAATTGTGTGTTAAGAGAATACTTGAAATGACATTAAGAATGGCAGAGTAATTTGCCGGAGCGTTGCAAGGGAATTAGGAATTAGGAATGAGGAATTAGGAATTTCGGGGAAGCTACGCTTCCAAACATTATAAGCTACGCAAAGTTAGGGAGAACAACTGTAAGGGCGGGATTGTAGCCCACCCGAAAGAAAAAAACAAATGGGCTGTAAAAAAACGCAAGTTTTTTACAGCCCATTTTTTTTGGTTGAATAGGAGATATAAAAACATTTTCAATATAGGTAAAGATATTTAACATAGAAGATACATTGTTGAAAAACTTTCCTTTATATGATAATATATAATAGAATGACTGTAAATTTCAGGAGGTGATTGTAGTGAAACGATTTTTAAGCGTTTTACTATCATTTGTATTGGTGCTTGGCACGTTTTTTGCCGTGCCTTTTACCGAATCTCCTTTTGCTGTTTATGTAGCTGCTGTAGCAGACGGTATAGCTTACGGGTACGACAGCGATACAGATACTTACTATGTGGCAGGGCTTGAAGATACAACCTTAACGGAAATAACCATTGCCGAGGTTTATAACAATAAGCCTGTTACTAAAATTGCGACAAATGCTTTTAAAAATGAAGATGCTATTGTTAGCGTTACCATCCCACAAAGCATAACAGATATTGAATTAGATGCCTTTTATGGTTGCGATGTACTTGAAACCGTTGTTTTTAATTCTACTTTGGCACAAATTGGAACCACGGCATTTAGTAACTGTAAAAAGCTTACAAGTTTAAGTTTTGCTAAAAACTCTGTAAGCAGTATAGGCACACAGGCTTTTGAGTTCTGTACAGCTATTGAGGTGTTAGCTCTGCCCGAGGGCCTGCTTTCAATAGATAGCCGGGCTTTTTATAATTGCTCAGCTCTTAAGGATGTTGCCGTTCCTTCAACCCTTACAAGCATTGGCTCTGCAGCCTTTGATGTTTGCGAAAATCTTACTACAGCCCGTATAACAAGCATTGGTGACTGGTGCAAGGTTTCTTTAGGTTCTCTCACTGCATCGCCTGTTGCATGGGCAACAAGCATTTACGTTAACGGTCAGCCTATTGGTGAAGAGTTAACTATTCCGAATGATATTGAAGAAATTAAGAATTTTACATTTTATTCTCTTGACGGGGTTAAATCCGTTTACTTACCTGAAGCTGTAAAATCAATTGGTAAATCAGCCTTTGCGTATGGTGATTTTGAACAAATCACTCTTAGTGAGGGCCTTGAGACTATTGGCGAACAAGCTTTTTATGGTAGTAAATTTACCGAAATTACTATTCCTTCTACGGTGCGTAGCATAGGAAGCAGAGCCTTCGAAATGTCAAACGTGGATATAGTTAATGTTTCATCCTTGGCAAGCTGGTGTGAAATCGCTTTTGCAGATGACAGGGCAAACCCTCTTTATTACGGAGATTTATACCAAGACGGTGTAATGCTTACACACCTTAATATTCCCGAGGGTGTTGAAAAGATAAACAAAGCAGCCTTTGCTTATTGCAGGCAAATAACCTCCGTTACACTTCCCTCAACATTAAAAACTATAAGTGGCTATGCTTTTTTTTATTGTGTAGGCTTTAAGGAAATTACAATTCCTGAAAATGTAACACTTATTGATGTCGGTGCTTTTTCTCAGTGTAGTGCACTTAAGGATGTAACAATCAATACATCCTCTGCAACTATTAATGAAAACGCTTTTTATAACTGCAGTAATTTTACTAACATTCATGTGCCAAGTATAGATGTGTGGTGTGGCTTAACCTTCCCTACCCAAAATGCCAACATGCTTTCCCTGGGTAAAAAGCTGTATGTTAATGGCGAATTGCAAGCTGCTGTTACTATTCCCGAGGGCGTTGAAGCTATAAAGAAAAACACCTTTGCAGGATATACAGAGCTTGTAAGCGTTTCACTTCCTTCAACATTGAGCACCATAGAAGCAGGCGCTTTTGCAGGCTGCTCTAACGTTACAACGTATCAGGTTCACTCCGATAACAAGTGGTACTGCGATGTAGACGGCGTAATTTACAACAAGGCTAAAACAACCCTTGTGCTTTACCCGGGCCAAAAGAGTGATTCAAGGTATACTGTAGAACAATCAGTTACAGCTGTAGGGCAATATGCTTTTTATAATAGTCAAAATCTTACGGAGCTTGTGCTCCCTGCAGGTGTAACAACTATTGATGCTTATGCAACAAGCTATTGCAACAACCTTAAATATGTATTCTTCCCCGGTAGTGAGGAGCAATGGTCAAGCATAGCAATTGACTCACATAATACAATCACATCAAAGTATATACACTTTGGCACTTTAACTCATATTGAATCAGAAAACTGGGTGTATGCACCGGGCTTTAGCTGTACAAACGGTAAAACAAAATATTATAACAAGGTCTGTGAGTTTTGCGATTATGCCTTTGAACAGATGGCTGTTCCTGCAGGCCACGCCTATGTTGATAATGTTTGTAAATACTGTGGTGGCGAAGAATTTAGCTACACCGTTAACAATTACGGCGAGCTTACAATAACAAGCTACAACGGCATTGATTCACATATAAAAATTCCCGAAATAATCAACGGCTACTTTGTTACATGTATTGGTCAAGAAGCGTTTTATAAAAACACTGAATTAGTTTCTGTAGATATTCCACGCCGAGTGAGAGTAATAAATGAAAGAGCTTTTGCTTACTGCTCTAATCTTGCACAAATAACAGGCGCTAAGGGTGTCGAAGAAATTTCTGAAGAAGCGTTTAATAGTTGTAGTGCGTTGAAGAGCTTTCCTTTTTCTGCAAGCTTTAAAACTATTGGAAAACGTAGCTTTGCGTATTGCACTTCTTTAGAAAGTCCTGAATTGCCGGATACAATTACAGCTATGGGCGCAGAGGCATTTTCAAACTGTCACTCAATAAAGCACTTTACTGTGCCTGATGGCGTTTTGGTTTTAGAGGCTGAAATTCTCGATAACGTTAGCTTGGAATCGTTTACCGTAAAATCAGGCCTTACTGCAATAAACGGTGGGGGCACGGCAACGCTGTTTGGAGGTGTAAAGGATTTTTATATAGATGACCTGACTGCCTGGTTTAATGTTACTGTAGCATCCTCCATAAACCCTGCAAAGAAAGCAGAAAATGTATATATCGAGGGTCAACCGGTAAAAGAATTTGTAGTGCCGTCAGATATTGTGAATATACCGGATTATGCCTTTGAAGGCTGGACTGCCATAGAAAGTGTTACTATTACAGGAGCTACAAAAACTGTTGGTGGATATGCTTTTGCTAATTGCAGCAATCTTAAAACCGTTATAACGCAGAATGGTGTTGAAACCATAGGAGGAAATGCATTCTGGCAATGTGAAAAGCTTACAGATGTTACACTTGTTGATTCCATTAAAGTTATTAATAATTCTGCATTCAGCAGTTGTGAAAGCCTTGTCGGCATAACACTTCCTGTAGGTCTTACAGCTATAAACAGTAGAACATTCGAGAATTGTACAAGTCTTGAAGAAATTGACCTCCCTAACGGAGTGAAAAACATTTATAACGAAGCGTTTTACGGCTGCACAGCTCTTAAAAAAATACATTTTCCAAATGCACTCGAAAGAATTCAATATAGAGCATTTTGCAACTGCACTGCTCTTAAAGATGTTGTGTTGTATAAGAATATAAAAAGTGTACAAAATACGGCCTTTGAGGGAACAGACATAGTAAACGTCTTTTTTGAGGGTAGTTTGAACGAGTGGAGTTTAATAGAAAATAACTCCCAGGAGCTAAAAGCAGCGTATATTCATTACGAGGCTCTTGACCACATACCAACTGATTATTGGGTGTATGATGAGAATTTTGTGTGTGGCAGCACAGGAATCTTTTACAAATACAGAAAGTGTAGAGCTTGCCCCGTGGAGTGTGAAAGGGTGCTGATGGACTCTGAGCACGCTATGCGAAACGATGTTTGTGAGCGTTGTGGATATTCTGAGTATACATATACTGTTTCAGGTGCATACGCAACAATAACAGGTTGTGCTAATACGGGCGAAAGCCTTGTTGTTCCGAGTGTGCTTTTGGATTACACCGTGGTAGCCATTGCGCCTTCTGCTTTTGAAAACAACACACAAATCACTACTGTGCAGATACCTGAGTGTGTAACAGATATAGGCGCCTCTGCCTTTGCAGGGTGTACCTCGCTTGAAAATATATCAATTTCCAATAAAGAGGCATTAATTGATTCAACCTCTTTCCAAAACACAGCATACTACAACAAAGCTGATAATTGGGTGAACGGTGCACTTTATATTGATAACTTCCTCGTTAAAGTGGAAAACACAATACAGGGCGAGTTTGTAATAGAGGATGAGGTAATCTCTATTGCTGTAGGTGCATTTGATAACTGCACAGGTCTTACAACTGTAGTTGTTGGCTCAGGTGTTAAAAAACACGGTAACACACCGTTTGCAAGCTGTACAAATCTTAAAACACTTGTTGTAGGTGATGGTGTTACAGATTTTGCAAAGCTTGTAGGTACTTCTACTTCGCTTGAAAATCTTGTTCTCGGCGATGGTATTACCACGCTTGCAACCACGGCACTTTCAAAGTGCACGGGGCTTAAAACAATAACGTTGGGTAAAGGTATAACCGAAATTCCTAACGCGCTTTTCAAAAACCTTAAAAACCTTCAAACAGTAATATTTGAGGGTGAAGTAACTACCGTTGGTAACAATGCTTTCTACGGCTGTACTGCAATTAAAGAAATATATTTGCCTGATAGTATAGAAAGCTTGGGTACACACGCTTTCTATAATTGCACAAGCCTTGAAATGGTGCATTTACCTGCTGATTTAACACAAATTAAGCAATACACCTTCTATGGTTGCACAAGCTTAAAAACCATCTCGTTACCAAAAACAGTTACCTCCATAGGTAATAATGGCTTTTATAAATGCTCTGCTTTAGAAGAAATTAACCTTCACGAGGGCATAACAGAAATTGGGCAACATGCTTTTTACAACTGCAAGGCGCTAAAGCAAATAAATCTTCCAACTACCCTTACGGTTTTAGGCAGAAACGCCATTTACGGCTGTGAGCGTGTTACGCAGATAACAATACCCAACGGTATAACGGTTGTTGAGGATGCTTTATTCCAAAACTGTAAAGCTCTTACTAAGGTTGATTTGCCAAGTGGACTTACTGCAATAGAAGACAGTGCCTTCAGAAATTGCACAAGCCTTAAAAGCATTGATATTCCTGAGGGTGTAACCACAATTGGCAACTCCGCCTTTCGTGGCTGCACAAGTCTTGAAGAGCTTATTATACCGGATAGTGTAACAAGCGTAGGTACATATATTATTACAGATGCAACAAGCTTAAAAAGAGTAGTTGTGGGTGATGGCGTAACTAATATCAACGCACTTTTCAAGAGCAATAAGTATGTTGAAAATGTGGTAATAGGCAGTGGTGTAGAGAGCATCTCTGAAAGCGACTTTTCGGGCTGTACAGCACTTAAATACCTTACTGTGGGTAAGAGCATTAAGGGTATTCCTGTAGGCTGTTTTAGTACGGCGACAAGCCTTAAGTATGTTTATATTCCTGAAAATGTAACAGACCTTCCGGATACTGCCTTTACAAATTTTACAGGTACAATTATTTGTAAAAAAGGTAGTGCAATACACACCTATGCAGAGAGCAACGGTATTCCGTATATATTGGCCTCGATAGAAGCAGCCGATAAGAAAACAGCTATTGTTGAGAATTGGGGTGGCTGGATTTTTACAGATATCACACTTTGCGAAAGCTGTGAAAATATTGTGTCAGTCTCGGAGCAGGTAAGCGTACGGGCAATCCCGACAGTTACAAGTGCAACATCAGGGCTTATAGGCACAGGTACCACAATTGCGTTTTATGTAGAGGAATGTTTTATTGAGGAATATACAGCCGTTGTAAACGGAGACCTTAATGGCGACGGGGTTTGCGATGCCCTTGATGCAGTTCTTACTGCAAGCTATTCATCAGGCTTAAAGGAGCCGACCACTATAGAGGTTTATGCAGCAAACGGAAAAATAGCCAATGATGCAGATGATATAACTGCAAACATCTACCAGAAAATTGTGAATAAGGCTCTTTTGTAAAACAAAATTAAAAACCGTCATCCGAGGATGACGGTTTTTAATTTTGTTTTTATTCAATAACAGGTGCCTTCATAAGACCGATTTTTCTGAGCACATATTCATAGCTCCAGTTAAAGCCGGTGCTTCTCCAAGCCCCGGGACCGTGCCAGCTTTCCTTTTCGTTTACCAGGTGAAGAGGGCCGAAGGTATTGTAACGGTGCCCGTAAAGTGTAAGCTCGAGAATGTGCTTGCCGTTTTCTAAGCCTTCTGCCTGTGCAAGGTATGGTGGGTAAGCGATTTTGCCTATTTCTTTTCCGTCAAGCTTTGCACTGACAAGTGCGCCCATAAAGTCTGAGGCAACAACGTTAAGTCTGTTGTTTTTTACCTCAACAGGGAGCTTGTAGGTGATGTTACCACCGTAGAAGGGGAAGCCCTGTGTTGTAATATCGCCAAAGCCGATTTTTTCGGGAAGGGAAGTAATTACAGCCTGCGAGCCGTAAACCTTAACACCAAAGCAGCCTAAAATAAATACACTTTCAAGGCTAAGGCTTTCACCGAATGGGTATGTAATAATAAGCTCATTTTTTCCCTTGTTTATTTTTGGTAATTTAACCTTAAAAATAGAAATATCAACATAGGTTTCTATTATCTCGTTACTAACCTTTTCACCGTTAAAGATAATTTCTGCTTTATCTGCAGCCTCAAGGGCAAGCAATGCTCCCTCGTAGTCAATTTCGCTTTCAATGGTGTAGCGCAAGGTTACCCTTGAAACAGGTGGAGTTTCACCGTACACCCAGGGCTGAACATCCTCGCCGCCACGTTGCTTTAAGCTAAGCTTTTTACGGCAAATGTTATCAAGGCGCAAGATTTCCTCTGCAGGTGAGAAATCTGCTTCACCCTCTAATTTATGCTCAGCAATATCAAGTAAAAGCACATTTTCTTCTGTAAGGGCATAGTCAACAAGGCCTGTAATTGCAGTTGCATTTGTGTTGAATTTTAATGTACTCTTTTGAGGTTTAACCACATTTTTATCTACTAATTTATAAAGGAATGAATCGTAGCCGTAAATATGCTGTGAAATAACAGTATTTCCGTTTTTAAATGTAAAATCAGCAGGGTAGATATTGCCGTTTTGTGTATCGTAAACATATACGCCGTATTCACCCTTAACGGTAATTTTTACTCCCATTCCGTTATCAATGTTACTGTTGTTAGGCTCCTCGCTGTGTGCAACAAAAAGCCAGCTACAGTCAGTATCCTCACGGAGCTGATAAATAAGGTTATCTGTAAGCACGCCGTTATCTCTGCGCAGGTTAACTACCTTTTCACTCTCAAGCGCAGTTATAATTGCAGAGCGAGTATAATCGTAGCTTTCGCTAATGCCGTAAAGTGCCTTTCCTCTTTCGGAAGGGATTGCATCACAAAGGGCAGGTGCATCACCCAAGAAAATAAGTCTGCCGCCAGACTTTTTAAAGTCCTCAAGGCGCTCTAAGGTTGTGCTTCTTAAGGTTTCGCAGCCGGGCACAATTATAGTATCGTAGCTCATTTTACCAACCTTAAACGGAGCACAGCCCTTTTCACAAAGTGCAGGTAGCTGTGATTCGCAAATAAAGTTAAAGTCTACGCTACCTGTAAGCAGCCATTCTGAAAGAGAAAGGAATTTTTCATCAAGTCCGTCACGGAATATGGCAGACTTATCGTTTGGACCCCAATGGAGCCAAAAGCTTTCAACAGGGTGAATAACGCCAACCTTAATAACAGGCTTACCTCTTGTAAGCGCTGTGTTAACTCTTGCAAAGTGGTCCTCAACAAGCCTGTACTCCTTACACCAAGGTGATTGGTAGGAAATAGATGCAGGGTAATCACGCTTTGCTTCGCCTGCCATAGCATACCAGGAAAGGTGTGGTACTCTTACTGTAATGCCAAGCGCTGCTTGCCAGTCGCCCTGGTGCTTGTAGGTTTTGAAATTGCAGTCCCAGCCTGTAACACCGTAAAGCTCTGAAAGCACGCCCTCGTAGCCGTATTGGTGTGTTGCAGACTGTGCCTGCTTGGCAGTTGTAAACTCGTGGCTGTTGCATAAAAGGTCAATGCCGGGGAGACGGAAGCTTCTGTAGGAGCGCATTGCCTCACCAAGAGCTGCTGTCTGGCTGTGAAGGGTAGGCTCCTCCATCATATGGCCTGTAAGAGCAATTCCGTTTTTATTACACCAGGAGCCAACTGTATCTGCAAAGCTTTGAGCAAAAAGCTCTGCAATAAAATCGTGGTAACGGTAACGGTGTATAGACGGTGAGCTGTCCTTTAAATCCCAGAATATTTCAGGAAGTGTGTCGAATATATCTGCTCCGTAAGCTTTTTGGTATAATTCAGGCACGTCATCCGTCCAGGGCATTGCCACATCATCTGTATCGAAGGAGTTTTTGAAGGTCTGCTTTCTTGTGAACTGAGGCTCGTCTGTAAAAATTGCAGGTACGGTTTTATCAAATTCATTGCCAACCTTTGCCTTGTATTTTTCGTGGGTAACCTCAATAAAACGCTCTATAGCCTTTTTGTTAAGTGTGTCTGCATATGATTGGTCGTTGAACCATTCGCTGTTGCTGCATACCTCTAAAAGAGCATACCATTTTGTGCCTTCGGCAGGGTCGTCTTTATTGATTCTTTTGTAGTCTTTAAGGTAGCCGTCTTTATCGAGTATAATGTCATACACAGCAAGCAGCTTGCCGTGGCCTGTTCTTGTTGCCTCTGCTCGTGATGTGTTCACGTTGCTGGTAGGGCCGTTCATATCAACAGTAAAAATAAGGCTTCTTGAACGGAATTGCTCGTCCTTTGTAACAAGTCCGCCTGCTGCACCTGAAGGCCACCTGTCCTCGTCGTATAGCCAGGCAAGCATATCCTCGGCCCTTGCTTTGTCAACACAATTTTTAATAAGCTCC
>JAZSGB010000068.1:0-4388 GCA_045532505.1 Acutalibacteraceae bacterium
GTTGAAAAAAGTATGTTTTATACTACGAACAAACTTCGCCACTCGACGTACCCTTGTACGCCTTCGGGCAAGCAAAATCAAGTCTGAAGTCTTGATTTTGCTCAGTTTGTCCGTTCTGCATCTTTTTTTCCTATCCCCTAATAAGGGGCTGCAAAAAAACTTGCGTTTTTTTACAGCCCCTTATTACTTTGCATTAATATTCAGTTAAAAGCTTTCCTTGCTTATCGAATATCATTTCTTCACTTGAAAATCCACCTTCACTACCATCATCTGTAACAACAAAGCTTTCTGCTATAGATTTGTGAATATAGCCGTAGATATCCTCGCCTTCTACGAAAATTTCAACCTCATCACCGTTCTTAACAGTAAGTGTTTTTGAATAATCTATCCAGATATCGTAATCATCACTCTTAAGCTTTGCAGAGGCATCATATCGGTCTATCTCTTCGCCATTAACTGTTGTAACCAAATACAAGCTCTTAAAATCCTCATTTGCAATTTTATCGGCATTAGATGAAATGCCGGCGTATACAGAACCGGAAAGTGTCAGCTTTTTGTGGTTTGACGGTGCATCCTTAATTGAAAAATTGCTGATTGTTGATGAATGGGACTCTATTCTTGATAAATAGTTAACGTAAAGATTCTCCATATATATTTCAAGCAATTCAGTTTTGGTGCCCTGAGCTGTTTTAACATTCACTACAGGATGCTCTTCATAGTATCTAAAAGCATTAAGCGTAAGTGTACCTACAAATGTATTACCATCTCTTTCAAAGGCAACCTTTTTGCCGTCCACAACGGTAAATATCTCCATATCGTCAAAAAGCTCTTTAGGTATAAGCGTTATTTTAAGCTCTGCAGTATTATTTGTACTGTCAAATTTGCCGTTTTCATAGGTAAAAAATGAAAACAGACTTGCTTCTTCTTTCAGCCGTTCATCAACATTTGAATAGATTGAATCAATTTGATTCCTTGTGTTTATTTCAATGTTTGAAATTTTGCTGTATATTTCATCTATACGTTCATTTAATTCACGGATTTGAAAAATTGAAACAAGTAACAAACCCGCAAGAATTACAATTGCAACACTCTGAACAACCTTCACTTTATCTGCTTTCATTTAATAACCTCCTTATTTAATATCGTCAATAAAGCCGTGATATCGGCAGCTGATTAAAGCACCTCAAAAATATTGCTCTCACCTGTTGTAAGGTTAAATGTAAGGCTCTTTTCCTCGCCGTTCTCAACAAAATCAAGCCTTATAACATCCTCTGACTCATACTCTGCAAGGGTAACCTTATATGCTTTATCCTTAAAGAACTCCTTAAGGTAAGCTATTCTTTCATCGTCAAAATCACCTGCATTATCAGAAACGAAAAGCACGTTACCACAAACGGTGTTAATTTTACCGTGAAGAAGCTTTTGCTCCCAGGTATAGTTAATGTTTATATCACGAAGGAAGAAAACATCAGGGTCATTACAGAAGGCTCTGCCATCAAGGTGGTTACGGAATACTGTGTTAATAATAGCATTCTGTGATGATGGGTTTTCGCAGTTGATTCTGATAGAAGCAACGAGGTCATTTACAGCAAGACCCTTTTCAACCTTAAACTTCCAGTTTTTGCTTGCATCACAGCTGATACGGCAAGCATCAAAAATACCCATACAAGCGCCAATAGGCACACCACAGCCGAGAATCCACTTATCGCCACATGCCTCACGCAGAAGGTCTACGCCATCGCACATAATTTCACCACGGGTTTTGCCGTTGCGAGGCTCAATACATTGGCTATAAAGGAAATCAAGCTTAACCATATCAAAGCCCCACTCATTAAGCACTACATCAAACACTTTTTTGATATACTCACGTGCATCGGGGTTATAAATATCAATTGTGTATGCGCCACCCCATCCCTGGCAGCCAAGCATTTTTTTGCCGTTTCTGTTGTGTGTAAGGAGCCAGTCGGGGTGCTCCTTTGCAAGCTTTGATGAAACCTGTGCACTAAACGGAGCAAGCCAAATACCTGCCTTATAGCCTTTTTTGTGAATTTCATCGGCAATATATTTCATTCCGTTAGGGAATTTCTTTTCATCAATAAGCAGCCAATCACCTACAGCCTGCTGGTAACCATCATCCACCTGGAAAATGTTAACCTCTTCGCTTGCTCTGTCAAGTCCGTTAAGGTCTCTGAGGATAATTTCTTCACTAATGTTTTGGAAATAGTTATACCAGCTTGTATAGCCTGAAAGGTGCTTTATTGCAGGCTTTTTACAGCCAACAAAATCGAAGAAATATTTATCCATTACATCATCCATATCGCCCTTAATGACAGCAATGTCAAATATTTCGTATTCCTGACCTGCTTTAAGTGAAAGGCCTTCAACATCTTTTCTTATAATGAATTTTTCGCCCTTCATATCTACAGCAAAAATTGTAAAACCTGTTCTTTCGTGCTTTGAGCCGTAAAGCTTAATTTCTCTTTCGCCCTTTTCACGGAAGTAGCAATATGTGTAGGAGTGGAACTTGCCCTCCTCACCATAGCTTTCAAAGTGGTAGTCGCCTGAAAGACCTGCAAAGTGCTTAAGGAATTTATTTATACCTGCTGCTTTAATAAGGCCCTTAAAGGTGTCGTGCTTTGAAAACTCACGGGAGGTTGTCCAAGCCTGGTAGCCGTTTGCAAAGAATAAATCGTCGTCATCAAAATCCTTTTTGGTTTCAATTTCAAAGGATTTCATTGTAATATCTGCCTTTGCAACAAGCACACACTTAATTGCCTCTTTTGAAACATCAAGCTTAACTGTAAAGCCCCTGCCCTCAAGCTCGTTTTGCTTTACATCTACCTTACCTATAAGATACTCTGCTCTGATTTTATCAAACATTTTTATTTCCTCCACTCTTATTCGTTAACCTTATCAATAAATGCAAGGAACTGCTTTTTGCCTTCCTCGGTACGGTCATATACTCCACATTGGCCTAAAATATCTGCAAACACCTTACCGATTTCGTTCCTCAATATTTCTCCACAGTTTTCTGCTGTGATGGTATTGTTTTTCATTATTGCTTCTGCCCAGTTGTAGTGCTTAGCAATTCTTTCATCTGCTGAAATATCAGCACCACTTACCATAGCCTCTTCAAGAATTGCCATTTCTATTTTAAGGCGAGACGGAAGCACTGCAAGACCCATAACCTCAATAAGACCGATATTTTCTTTCTTAATGTGGTGGTGCTGTGGGTGTGGGTGGTAAACACCATCCGGGTATTCCTCGGTGGTTATATTGTTACGAAGCACCAAATCAAGCTCAAAATTACCGTCTCTGAATCGAGCAATCGGTGTAATTGTGTTGTGTGGTGTGCCGTCTGTTTCGGCAAAAATGAATGCTGACTCATCTGTGTAGTTACGCCACTTTGCAAGAATTTCTCCTGCAAGAGAGCAAATATCATCTGTATTTTTACCAACAAGGCGAATAACAGACATTGGCCACTTAACAATACCACCTGAAACAGTTGGGTATTTTTTAAACTCAACGGGTGTTTCTATTTCTGCCTTTGCCATTGCAAAGGTGTAGTTACCACCCTGGAAATGGTCGTGTGTAAGCACAGAGCCACCTACAATCGGTAAATCTGCATTTGAGCCCACAAAGTAATGGGGGAATTTTTTCACTATAGCAAAAAGCCTTCTGAAGCCTTTTTCTCTTATTTTCATTGGCTGGTGGATGCTGTCAAACACAATGCAATGCTCGTTGTAGTATACATACGGTGAATACTGTAAGCACCAGCTTTCACCCTCAAGGTCAAGGGGAATAACTCTGTGGTTTTGCCTTGCAGGGTGGTTAACCCTACCCGCATAGCCCTCATTTTCGGGGCAAAGCATACAAAGTGGGTATGAGCTTTGCTTCATCTTCAGTGCAGCAGCTATAGCCTTAGGGTCCTTTTCGGGCTTTGAAAGGTTTATTGTAATATCAATATCGCCATATTCTGTAGGTGTAACCCATTTAACGTCGTTTTTAATTCTGTATTCTCTTATGTAATCGGATTTTCTTGAAATGTGATAATAAAACTCTGTTGCCTTTTCGGGTGATTCTGCATAAAGCGCTTCAAATTTCTTTATAACCTCAGAAGGTCTTGGTGTGATTGCACCCATAAGCTTTGTATCAAAAAGGTCTCGGAATACAACTGAGTTTTCACAAATCCCTCTATCGCAAGCATCGTCGAGAAGAATTTTTAAAACATCTTCAAGAGGTGCATCCTCACAAGCCTTTGCATCAGCATCAATAGCGTCAAGCTCCATAATTTCTAAAAGCCTGTTTACTGCCCATCTTTCATCGAGAGCATCTAAAAGGCCTTCTCTTATGCCATATTTAACAAGAGATTTTATTGCCTCGCTTAC